>NZ_BAACAP010000236.1:0-113214 GCF_045865695.1 Scytonema hankhaensis NUACC26 | reverse complement strand
AGCACCAGTAATTAAAACTGTTTGACCTGGGGCAATTTGGGCTTTTTTCACGGCTTTGAGACAGCAGTTAGTCGGTTCTACAAAACTTGCTTCTTCAAAACTGATATTATCGGGAATGGGAATTAACCCACCGTTTCTCACAATATGACCGGGTACTTTAACATACTCAGCAAAACCACCTCCACTAGGTACAAACCCTGCCGTAGTACAAATGTTTTTGTAAGTATCGCACATAGAAAAGTTATCATTTAAGCAATAAGCGCAACGCATACAGGGTATGTGGTGCATGACTGCTACCCTTTGTCCAACATACCAGCCTGTGACCTCAGAACCGATCGCTGCTACAGTTCCTGTAGTTTCATGTCCAAAGATCCTTGGTGGTTCGTACAGGGGATAACGAATTTTTTTTATATCAGATTGACACAATCCCACAACGCGCACTTGAACCAGGACTTCATTGGGTTCCAGTGTTGGTACGGGAATCTCTTCGTAAGAAAGTTGATTGACACCTCTAAAGACCTGTGCTTTCACCTTGATTTTTCACCGCTCAACGATATTAGATCTAACACTATTTGGAGTTTTTTCAAAAATCAAATACTAGTCTTATACAATCAGTCAAAGTGAGAATGGTTACTCTACCATTCAACCTCTTCGTGATAGATTGAGTCAATCAATTCATATCGATTCAGAACAACAATCAACGTAACAATGAGAACATTACGAACTTTAACGTCGATCTCGCTGGCTTTACTCACGCTGACAATCGCGAATTCTGTGAATGCTCAAGCGACGATCGACACTATAGACAACGGTAATTTCAGTGTAACGGGCATGATACCCGGAAGCGGTTGCACTGTCGTTTTTAACCCTCAAGGGGAGCTACTGCAAAATGGTCGCTCTTGTAGTTCAAGAGAAATTGGGAAAGCTCAAACTGCAATCGATACCTATCTCCGAGAACAAAACGCACCGGAACGCAACAGCAACTCAGTACAGCAAAGACTGACCTTAATCTGTTACGGTGAAGGTCGCAAACCCAGTCTCGAAAGCCGTGACAGTTATGAATGGAACCCCCGCCGCAACCGTTACGAACTGCGAAATCGCATAGAGTCTTCGACAAATGAGTTTGATTCCGAGGTTCAAGTCGAGATTCGTAATACGCAGGGAAAAATTCATCTGACCGGAAAGCTCATCCCGCCAATTAATTCAGGCGGTACTAATGGATGGTGGAACCTCGACGATCTCCGTGTCACACCTGAGCAAATCGCGGGAAAATACAAGGTGAATGAGCTAAATCATCCGCGTGTTGAGATCGATCGACGCAGTGGACGGATTGCCATTAATGGGATTGAGCGTTTCCGTGGTACTTGCGATTCAGGCGACTGGAGCAGTGGCAGAACTCGTTTTTAGTCTGTTGTTTTGCTGGGTTTCGTCAAGACAAAGACAAAACCCATCTCTTCGCAGTTTCTATCCCTTGTATGTTCAGTAGAAGAACACAGTCAACTGTCCAGCAGTAGCGAGGAACAGGGTATAGGAGATCGCCAGTAGCAAGAGCAATAAATATCGGTAAATCTGTCTCATGTGGTTATAAATTAGGCTCCACTACTAAAACTGACTCGTTCCGGTAAATTGGGTCGAACAGCTTGCGGCATTGGCAATACTAAGGAGAGGAAGGATTAGGGAGACTTTGCCAAATCCGTGTTGTAAGTAATTCATGGGGTGCCAATCTGAATATTTTTTGCTTCAAAGGCTTGTCGAACACGTAGACGGAATTCTCGCCCAACGCGCCATTGTTCCATTGGTGCCGTTTTTATCCAAACACGTACTAGCATTCCTGTATGGGAGAGTTCATCAATGCCCAGGACTTCTGGTAGCTCTGGCAGGAGCTCGCGCCATTCAGGTTCGCTATATAGTTGCTTGGATATTTGCCGCAAGACATCAAGTACATGCATTGGGTCATTTTCATAGGCAACTACAATAGAAAAGTCTATTCGTGACCAGAGGCGGGTTAGATTGCTGACATTCGTGATGTTGCTATTGGGAATGGTAATTAATTGACCTTCGTTATTTCGCAACTGAGTCACTCGTAGGTTGAGATTTTCTACCAGTCCGCTCTTGTCCCCAATTTGAATCACATCGCCTACGGCAAACTGATCCTCCATCAAAATCAAGCATCCGTTGATGAGATCTTTCACTAAGCTCTGGGAACCAAAGGAAATCGCAAAACCAATGACTGCCCCTCCCGCAAAAATTGAGCTGGTTGGAACATTGAATAAACTGAGAGTCCAAATAATTCCTGCTATCACCAAAACAAAACTAACGAATCCCTTTAAAGCGGACGCGATCGTTGTAGTTCTCAGAGCAATTCGTTGTACTTCTCCGAACGGGAGGAGGGGATTGGCTTTCCAGGAATGCATTAAGAGATCGATCGAACTTGTGCTGATGCGGAGCGCTAAACTAATGCCAAACCAAATCGCAATCAATGCGAGTGGTGTTGTCCATACGTAAAGACTCCATCGCATCAATAGGGGGACTGTGGAGATGATGCGAGCAATGCCAATGTACCATATCAAAATGAAAATCCACAACAGTGCCCATTTGAGAAATTTGTTAATGTCTAATCGACGCTTCAGACTAAATTGGTGTTGGAAAGTTGTCAAAAATTGCGCTCGCAAATCCGCAATTTCTCTTGCTTTCATTTCTTCTCTTTCCGTAGTTTCTGATGAGGCGATTGCTTCTGATTTCTGTGATTTTTCCGCTTCTGCAAGTATCGCTAGTTGCTGTTGATAACGAGCTTCTAGGATTTGTTGCTGACGGGTTAACATTCGTCTCAGAAACCAGATCGTAGCGCTAGCAATTAACAAGCCCAGCAAGATTTGAAATGCCTGTCCTACACGGTGAGCAAGGACTTTATGTGCAGTCAACTGCTTGAACCGAACCATTTCATCTTGAAGAATCTTTTGCCATTCCTGGGCTAAATTGTCCAGGGTTTTGCCATTAAAGTCGGCATCTGGTTCTGTTACAGTTACCAAACGAATAGGACGGGTGGATTTATCATTACGAATTTCCAGGACAGGTCGGTTATTCAAGGTGGCAACAGTGACAATTGGTGTCTGTTTAGCATTGATGGTTCGATCGAGAATCCTCCACAACCGCTCATTCACCTCTTGTGCCCGGACTTCAACTGGGAGTTTCCCGGACGGGACTTGATCGCGATTAAAAATCGTGGGAGAAGTGACATCAAACAATTTGTTTTTATCCAGAGGCGATTGGATCGGAGCTGTTTCATACTCCCCATAGCGGCTAACTGTAGATGGAGGATTAAAGGAATCATTGGCAGCCGATACTGATAGTGAGGGCAGTTGGCTCTGGGCGATCGCACAAGAGCCAAGCACCAGCAAGATCGTCGTTAAACCGAGCGGCACAAACCGAATGATTAATCGGCGGAATCGATGGAATAAAAACATAGACATAAAAAAACTTATCTGTCTTCAACACAACAGCAACACCCCTAGCCCTTTCATGGTTTCTTCTACCAGCGGATCTGCGATGGGAGCACCCAGAATCATTGAGGCATCCGCCCCAAAAATTGCTTGGACATCAGGATGCACTTTCACAAAGCCAGCTACAGCAGCGATTATGTGGGTGTTAAGCGGGAGGGCTAACGCGGTGGCAATCAGAGCGCCCCACAGCACCGCGATCGAGTAAAGCCACCTCGATTCTGGTTCGCGGCGATCGAGAAACAACACAATTCCCAGGGGAACAAGTGCCAGTAGAATCGTCCCAGCCACAGCAATCAAAAAGATTTGGAAACCAATCGGGGTAACGCGTGAGAATTCTTTGATATGGTATGACGCGCTGAAGGCAATTAATACAGCCAAAACAATACCGATCGATACAGCGTTGCGGGGGTGGCTTAAGGGCGATCCATAGAGCAGTCTGGCTCGATTGGTTAACAACATAGACGCTTGATGATGATAGGGAGAAGCAGTGAATTAGTTCTCATAGCGATGCCAATCTACTGTGTTGGATATTTTTTCATGACGACGGGTTAAAGTGCGTCTTCATCTTGAAACTGCGATCGCTCCTCACAAGAATACTATTAACCTCATGTAATGAGTGAACCGATCGCTAACCTCGCAATCGCACCAGTTCGTCTCGCCAAGAGGCGACCAGTGGATCGCTTTCCACAGATTGCCCAATGTGCTTCACCCGCCATTTACGAATTGCTAGCTCATCCTGCGCCCGCACGATCGCCCTTGAGGTGCGACCCTTGAGATGGGGAATGCGGCGCGTTCTGAAGATGCGATCGCTTTTCACCTGTTCATATTCTTCTGGCGTAATCACAGGTTCGGTCTCATCTGCCAACCCTTCCCGAATCACCTGCCGCTCCCAAATGCCGCTCTGCCACAGCATCACCCCGACAATCAGAAAAAATGGGAAAAAGCCAAGTAATCTCAAGGCACTATGACTGACCCACAGGCTGAAGAAGGATTCAGTCACCTCGGAAACCGCTTGGGGCGTTGATTCGTCATGAAATGGCTTCCCGGTCGTTATAAAGGTGTACAGGTACACTATTAGAGCGATAGCATCATTGAGAAAATGTGCCGAAAATCCCAACAGCCAGCCTCCTACAGGAGCCGCATAGCGCAATCGGCGGCGGGTGGTTTGCCGAGCCAGCCCCAGTCCCATACCAAACATCCCTGTAAAGAGCGCATGTCCTGATAGCCCAAACACAGCAAACCGATCCGCTAGCTGGAAAGACAGGGGTGCATCCCCGGTTTGGACATATCCTCGCAGTATATACAAAGGGGCTTCAAACAAGTCGAAGCCAAGCCCTACTAGCGCACCGTAGATAAAGCCATCTCGAACCCCATCAAATTCAGCCCGCAGCAACCAGAACAACAGCAACACCCCTAGCCCTTTCATGGTTTCTTCCACCAGTGGAGCTGCAATGGGAGAACCTATAACCATTTTGGCATTCGCCCCAAAAATTGCCTGGACATCAGGATGCACTTTCACATAGCTGTCTACAGCAGCGTGCATATAACCGCTAATCGGGAAGGTTAACCCGGTGGCAATCAGAGCGCCCCACAGCACCGCGATCGAGTAAAGCCATCTCGACTCTGGTTCGCGACGATCGAGAAACCACAAAATTACCAGGGGAACAAGCGCCAGTAGGATTGACGCTGCCAGAGCCATGAAATAGACCTGGAAACCAACCGGGGTAACGCGTGAGAATTGTTTGATCGAGGATGACGCGCTGATGACAATTAATACAGCCAAAACAATGCCGATCGATACAGCGTTGCGGGGGCGACTTAAGGGCGAACCATAGAAAAGTCTGGCTCGATTGGTTAACAACATAGATATCTCATAATGGAAACAAAACTTGACCAAAACTTCGAGTGATACCTACTCGCCGCCATCGGCAAAGGTGATGAAGTCGCTGCGAACCCAACCAACCGCTTTGGATTGCACAAATTGCACCTTGCACCCGTTCAAATCGCTGCCGATGGCGGCAGGATGCTGCATGAGAACCTACTTTGGGGAAGCGAGAGGCAGCACGAACTTGGGTTTCAAAGCTTCCCTGCACACTGCATTAGGAGAAGCAGTGGGATTCATCACAAACGCGACTCCGACATCTCTAGCACATTGCGAAAATACAAGAGCGCCATGCCCGAAATTGGAAAATTCTATCAATGGCCATTTGTTAATCCTGCTAGTGCCTGTTTGCCCACAGTTGTAAGTGTTTGAGCATCATAGCGCTCTTGGAGAATCAGGGTAGGAATGCAGCTTTTTACGATTTCGCGATCGCGGTTACGACTGCCAAAAGCAAATTTTTAAGCTTCATGTTAAAAATGTATCGTGATTATTGAGGCTAAAGTTTTCGGTCTACTGATTGTGCCTTAACCAAGGAATGGGGGGTTCAGCTTTCTCAGCTTAATACATCCTCTCAGTGCCCTCTAAGAGACTTCCAATTAAAAAATATTCCATCGTTTTGAGGGCAGGGGGAAAGAAAGTCGTTTTAACGGGCGTGAAATGGGATAATTTATTTTCTATGAGTCTCTAAATTGGATTGTTTGTCCAGATAACAACTAATTCTGACAATCCACTGGACCACCCGTATAAATAATCGATTGGTAGCGTCCTTCCTCTGTTCGGATCGTTACACAGTAGTTAGTTCTGCCTTCTAGCCAGTAGCTGTAGCCCGAATCATCACT
This sequence comes from Scytonema hankhaensis NUACC26, assembly GCF_045865695.1. Lineage (NCBI taxonomy): Bacteria > Bacillati > Cyanobacteriota > Cyanophyceae > Nostocales > Scytonemataceae > Scytonema > Scytonema hankhaensis. The sequence goes on along the minus strand of NZ_BAACAP010000236.1, from coordinate 106,993 downwards.
CTTGACCCATCGATAGCCCCGTTCTTTCACTGTGTTTTCTGCCTGTCCTGCCCTTGCCCCCACTAAATCACTCAACTGAGCGACGGTAGTACCCGCTTCAGGCTGACGCTTAGCAGCAGTACTACCATTTGTGTTACCTGAGTTTTGTCGATTGGCAGATGTATCCCAATAGACAAAAATCGACTCATTGGCGAGACGATAAATCTGTCCTCGATCGCCAAGTCCAGCTTGTCGATAGGCAGCATTACCATTTCGATCGCGATAATTACCGGGTCGATTACCCACAGGGAGTAGGTCATAGCTACGACCATTTTCCAGTTGAATGCTAACCGCACCCTGCCGTTGGGAAAAGGTACACCGACCAGAGGATGTGGCGCGATCTTCTCCTTTTAGGAACACATCGCAACGGGCATTCACGGTATCGGCTTTGACGGATACGGGAAAACTTAAAGAAGCGATCGCCAGTGCTACCGCTAAAAACGAATTTGAAGATTTCATTATCATAAAACTCCTGAGTTATGACAAAGAATATGACATTTGATATTATTTCATAAATGTGCGTTTGCTAGTTAACACTTACAAAATATTTTTAAACTATTTCGTTTTGTCACTCTCCGAAAACTTTTGCCATTTCTGAATTCTAGAGCTTTTGTATAGGAAGCGAGCACCAAGTTTTTTTTCTTGAAGAAGAATCCAGAAAAAGGAAGTCAGAATTAAAAGCGTGGGGGATTCAGACCTACTACTAATTGAATACCACATGGAGATAAAATCGCCATTTTACTTGTCCTAAAATCTCTAAAATTAATTGATGATAAGAAATTAAAGTCGGACGATGACCAATACTAATATCAGTTATTCAATCACTTTCCCATAGATTATGTTCTTGTTTAATCGCTTCCTCCATTCAATAATTTGGTTTGTACTAGTCAGTGTGATGACAATCGCAATGGTGCTTGGTTGGAGTGCGATCGCTCACAGTCAACCGGTAAAACAGGATGTGGTCAAGCGATCTGAGGCAGAAACATCTACAACTATTCACACAATAGAACCCAGCGAAAGGAAAACAGATGCAGACACTACCGCCCATCAGCGATCGCCTGTTTTTCTTTCGCACCCACAGAGATGAAAATAAACCTGCCACAACACTCAAACAGGAACAAAGACGCTTGGATTATTTCGTTTTCAGGTGATTCTTACTTTCTTGTCTGATTACTGAATCGGTGTTCTAGCTGCTTATTTTTGGACTTGTCTGCTTTGTCGCTCAAGGTGGCGTATCCAGAAATCCGCTTGCGAACGAATTTCCACTATTTGGTCAATGTCTACCTTTGCTCGAATTGCTTGGCACAGTTCTCGAATCGGTGTATCAGGTGAACTATTCATCAAAACATCTTGAAATGGAATGATGTCCTTGAGGGTATGGTAGCTTCCTTGACCTAATGGGGGATATCTTTGATTTTTCCCCTCTCTAATTAAAGGCCAAGTTTCTAGAAATAGTTCCACAACTGCCTCTATAGTTGCCCAATTAGTTTGATAAAGTGTCATCCCATCATTCCTTACGGTTTAATCCAGCAATTTGGGCAACTCTTCCTTGAGAAATTTCTGTACGTTGATACCAGTAGAAGCAGCTGCTTTTCGGAAATATTATATTACATAAACGCAATAATCGAAAAATTAATAACAAAAGATGATGGGAAAACTGCGTTATCATTACGAAAACTAGCCATCTCATAGATTACTAAAGATTTGAAAGAATTTTCTCGACAAATTTTTGTAAATTAGCTCCATCTTTCTTGCTCAATAAAGCTAGTAATTCAACAAAATTCATAGGACGTCTTTTATACTTTTGAGCTTGTTGACGTACAACTTCAACCATTTCTTTAGGATTGTCGTCGAATAAATTCGTCAAAAAATTATCAGGTGAAAGTGCTTTCATATTCCAAGGTGTCAAAGCCTTTGACGCAAAGTCTGTAAGGTTATGGGTAACAATAGTATTAGCTTTAGCCATTACCGCAGCTGCAAGAACATAACGGTCTTTAGGGTCATTGGTCATCACTGCTTCCACTTCAACTGGTACTGTAACCATTGCTTCAGGAAAGACTGCTTTCATTGTTGCTTGAAGATTCATCGCTTTTTCAGCAGAAATTTTCCCTTTAAAGGACAAGATTGCCTAATGCTTCATCCAAGATGCTTTGCGACCAATAAGGTACATACAAACCAGCTTCAGCCGTGGACAGCAAAGTATCACGTAGATACATAGGAAATAATACGCAGGCATCTAGAAGAGCACTTGGCATAAAATTCTATTCTTCCTCTTCATACAAGCCAGCTTCTTCAGTCATCTCAATAAGCTCTTGAAGAGCTTGCCGACGCTTTATATCCCGTTGTTGTTTATATGTCATTAAATCTCGAAAAGGAATTCTTCGGTGTGTCTCCACTTTGATGTAAGGAATATCTCCTTGTTCTAGTAACTTAATGAGGTAAGGTTGCGAGACATTGAGAAAATCTGCTGCTTGTTGTGTCGTCATTTCACAATTTTCTGGAATTATTGATATGATTTCACCTTTCACAAAAGCTCATTTCATAATTTTCAGGAATAATTGATACAATTTCACCTTTCACAGAAGCTTGAACGATGTAATGGAACACCTGACGCAGTGAATCAGGAATCTCAATTTGTTCTCCGTTGGCTCCCACTATTTTGGCAATGTCACCTTCTGTTCGCAAGATTTGCTCTAATTGCTTGAGAGTTTGAGCTTCTTGCTCTCGAGCAACTGTAGACTCTAGCGATGTAGTCGTCCCTAATATAATGGTCATACTCAGTATCTAAAAATTCTTACTAAGTTACATTTCTTATTGTATTACATAAACGCAATAATCGAAAAATTAACAACAAAAGACGATGGGGAAATTGCGTTATCATTACGAAAAATAGCCGTCTCATGCTTACAGCCAAAGGGAGTTTAAGCCGTGTTTGCTCTCGTCTCACCTGAAAAAATCCAGCTACCGCCAGGATCTGTTGTACGGTTACCTGCTACGTGGGAAGAGTATCAAATATTATCTCAACAACGAGGTGAGAGTTCGATCCCACGCATGAAATACCAAAACCAGGAAGTTCTTCTCATGTCTCCTCTTCCCAAACACGGACGTGATGCTCACTTAATCGCCCATATCATTACAACTTTATTGGATTATACCAATCGCGAATATGATGCGTTTACCCCAGTGACGATGGAACTCCCAGAAGAAAGCGGTATTGAGCCTGATTACTGCTTCTACATTGATAATTGGGAGGCTGCATCAGGTAAAGAGCGAATTAACTGGAGTATCGATCCTCCTTTTGATTTGGTACTGGAGATTGACGTAACTAGCTATTCCGATGTCAATGATTACCTTCCCTACAAAGTTCCCGAAGTTTGGTTTTTTAAGAAAAAGCAACTTTCTATCTATCAGTTACAAGGTACAGAATATATTCTTCAAACTCAAAGCATCTATTTTCCAGACATTAATATTCATGATGTCATTGCTAGATGCGTAGAAATTGCTTACGAGCGAAATACAAGCGCAGCAATCCGCGATCTTAGGGAACAATTTAGAAGTGGGGAGTAGGGAGTAGCGCAAAATCCACGCATCTAAGGGATTTCCAAGAAATAAATTCTCCAATGTTGTGGGACGGGCGTCCCGGCCCGTTCTATACTAGTGGCGGGCTAGAAGCTCGCACCACAAGAGAAAGTTGAATATTTTTTTATTTGGAAGTCCCTAAAATCCAAAATAGTATCACTTGACTATACAGAACTAAACTATCAGCCATCTACCAGAGATTCAGAAATGGTTAATCAGACGTATACAGCCGACATCTTGGTAGTCGGAGGCGGAACAGGCGGAACTGCAGCCGCTATCCAAGCAGCTCGACGGGGGGCAAAAACTATTTTGGTGAGTGAATTTCCTTGGCTGGGGGGAATGCTGACAACAGCCGGAGTATCTGCACCGGATGGAAATGAGTTGGAAGCTTTCCAAACAGGGTTATGGGGTGCATTTATAAAACAATTGCAACACCGTCAACCTATGGGGTTAGATAACAGTTGGGTCAGTTTCTTCAGTTACGATCCTCGCATAGGAGCAGAGATTTTCGCAGATTGGGTACAAGAGTTGCCAAATTTACTTTGGCTAGCAGGACAAACACCGTTGGAGGTTATTCAACATAATAACTGTGTTAGCGGTGTTCGGTTTGCAGATTTCACTGTCAATGCTAAAGTGACTCTTGATGCTACAGAGTTAGGGGATTTGTTAGCTTTAGCTGAAGTACCTTACCGTTGGGGTTGGGAGTTGAGGTCTGAATGGGGAGAAATTAGCGCTCCAGCATCTTTTAATCATCTCACAGAAAAATATCCAGTGCAAGCCCCTACTTGGGTTGTGGTTATGCAAGATTTTGGTGAATCCACTGCTCCTGAAATTCCAAGTGCGCCAAATGAAGATCCCTCACAATTTTCTGGTGCTTGGGATGATTATAGTGCAGAACAATTTTTGAACTACGGGCGTTTACCTGGGGGTCTGTTTATGATTAACTGGCCCATTAATGGTAATGATTACGGTCATGGAGTCGAGCGAGTCATAGCATCACCTGAGAAGCAGCACGAGTTTCTCCAAGAATGCTGTTGGCACAGCCAAAATTTTGCCCGTTTTATCCAAAATCAACTCGGTCATCGCTACGGTTTAGCTAATGGCATTTTTCCCCAATCGCCAATCGCCAACCCCCAATCGCCAATCGCCAATCGCCAATCCCTAATCCCTAATCGCCCTTCGGGTTCGCAGTCCCCTAGGTCGGGAAACCCTCCTTCAGGGCTGTCTCACCAATCGCCAATCGCCAATTCATTCGCCCTTCACCCCTATTACCGGGAAAGCAGAAGACTTGTAGGACTGATTACCATACGAGAACAAGATATTCTACCAATAGCTGAGGGTAGAGTTGCACCGTTACATGAGGATGCCATTGCTATTGGTAATTATGCTAATGACCATCATTATCCGGGTGTGAAATTTGAAATCTTTCCTAAATCTATTCGTTGGGGAGGACGTTGGACGGGAACTCCTTTTACAATACCTTATCGTTCTCTTGTTCCTATAGAAACAGATGGTTTATTGGTTTGTGAGAAAAATATTTCGGTTTCTCATATTGCTAATGGCTCTACTCGATTGCAACCCGTAGTTATGGGTATTGGTCAGGCAGCTGGTATGGCAGCTGCTCTGTGTATTGAGTTAAATTTAAGTCCTCGCTATCTGCCTGTAAGAACTTTGCAAGAGGCTTTATTGCGCGATCGCGATTGTGCAGCTGGCATCGTTCCAATCTTTAATTTACCACCTGATTCTCCGGATTGGTTACATTTGCAACTGTATTATTTAGATAATCCAGAAACATATCCCAAGAGTGGCAATTGCCCCCGTGTATCGCCGACTATAAACTTTTACTGTAATGGCGATTCTGTTGATTTAAAAAACATTGATTGTTTCACGGGGCTTTTTCAGTGCCAATCTCAGCAGGATTATAAATTTATGATTAATTCGCCAAGTAATTATCAGGGGCAAACTTGGCAGATTGTGACATTGCGAGCGCGCATTAACGAGCAGTTGCAAACATATCTTCACGGGCAACTACTCAAAATCTGGGGTTGTTTTAACAGTGCAGGTAATTGGTTACTTGTTGAACATATTGAATCTAATTAGGATTTTTTTGTGGTAAAAAACAATACTATTAAATAAATTATCCGGATGCACAAAAGAAAACTCAGTATCAGTGAAATGGATAGTTCAAAAATAAACATTCATTATGCGTGCAGCTGTTTCACTTTTAATCGTGGGTTTCCTATGTAGCTCCTTTGCTATTAACAACCAAGTACCGAACACTTTCTCATCCAAATACGAATCGCCCCAGTTAATTTTGGCGAGAACGACAAGAAGAGCAACAACCCCACCACCAGGAACCTCTAGACGTTCTCCTTATAGAGGTAGTGGTAGAGGTCCAGGACGTAGAGAATTGATGGAATTTATCAGTACTACGCAATCTGATGTCTAACAACTACAAGTTCGTGCTAATTCCTGGGATGGCAAAGACCTTGTAACAAGGAAATAAGAGTACGGTAATCCAGGGTGTTACGCTTTTATCCGATACGTACCTTTCAAAGCAAAAAAGTAACATTTGGATTGTTAGAAATTTAAGTAATATAGCGGTGGTTTACCAGTTAGTTTATATACTACGCTAGCAGTGAATTATTGCTTCAAGAAGTAAGATTGCTGCTTTGTATTGCAAGTATTGAAAGCTCTTCAAATACGCAGAAAAATCCTATTGCAACTTTTTAGTTGTACGGGAGAGATCTCGCTTAGGCTAAATTACACCATTTTAGATTTTGGATTGAGAAAGTTATGTCTAGACTTGATTTAGACCAACTCTCTATCACATTCTTTGTTCAAATTCATATAGGTTGGTGTTCGTAATTATCATGAAAAAAAGGGTGGCTCAATCTACCACCCGATGTCAACAAAAAGCTATTGGAAATATTTAAGCGGCTTTTCGAGCAATCAAATATTTGCTCATGAAGTGAACTTGCATCTCAATATTCACAAAACCCGCTTTTTCCAATCGTCCTACCAAGTCGTCGGTCATGTAATGCTTGTAGTAAGGTTCATGGAAAGTTTCATGGAAATTTTCCATCAATGGTTCCATTTCTGGGGAATCGCTCATTTGAATTGAGTCACAAATTATAAAAACGCCTCCGGGCTTTGTGACTCTAAAACATTCTTCAATAACCCTTTGACGGGCTGTTGCAGGTAATTCATGAAAGAGAAAAACAGAAGTGACCGCATGGAAATAGTTATCTATATAAGGTAACTCTTCCGCATTTGCCTGCAATAGCTGAGGTAATTCTCCTGGTATTTCAGACAAAAGATCGTTAGCCTTACGCAGATATGCTGGTGACAAATCTGTACCAAACAGAGATGCTTGAGGCAGTGTGGCTCGAATCATTCTTAAAGTGCGACCAGTCCCACAAGCTACGTCTAGCACGCGGACTTGACGAGGAGTTAAATCTTTAAAAACTTCCAAACTTTTCTTAAGGGGAGCAAGAATGCGCCGTCGCATAGCATCTGCTGAACCTTGAAAGAGAATTTCTACTTGTAAGTCATATAAATTGGCTGATAAATCGCTCAAGTAGCCATTGGTTTGGTGATGGAAGTTTTGGGCGTAGTAGCTGGGATAACCGTCAATGTCCACTTCTGGGGCAAAATCTTGGTATCTCTTTTGGTTCGCCCTATCCCAAATTTCAGGCATATCGAGCCATATCAGAGGATAGTACCGGAAAAAGTCTTCCCAAGGGTTATCGAACAAAAAACTTTTAGGATATACACCTAGTTCCGCATCCTCCCAATCAACTTCCTGCAAATTATTTAGCCTTTGTTGAAGTTTCAGTAAAATCTCAGTGGGAATAGGCTGAGATGTTCTCTCTCTAGGGGAGATGAACTGCATGAGGCGGGTACTTAAAATTTTGTGAGTTATACCAAAATAACTTTTGCCTTGCTGAAAAGCTTGATAGGTCAGCTTGGTTAAAGTGTCGGACATAAGGATTCCCTTTAATTAGGCTTTTAGAATATATCTTTATATATTTTAACTATTTGTAACTTGTTTCTCATAAATCTGAAGAAGAGTTTGCAGCCTAGAAAGTTCATTCTTGAGAAAGATGCAAATGATACTATACCCACCGATGGATTGGAGGGAGACAGAAAATTTACTCCCTCCCCTTTCCAATGTCTGGGCTAGGGTGGAGTAAAGCATCAGCTCAAACTTTAGATTCGTAAGCTACTCCCTTTGGGCTTTAAAATTACCGATTTTTGTAGGTAGGGCTATGCCTTACAAAGCGCGAACGTGCGGCATAGCCCCACCTACACCTATAGGTAATCATAAGAGCACTCCCTGGGAGTATTTCAAACTTGCGCGTACACCATTAACAGCGCAATTTATTGACCTGAAAACGGCTGTCAGAAGAGTGTTTCTCTGTCAAATTATTAAATTTTATTAAGATAAGAGATTCCGTAACTTTAGATACAGAATGCGTGCTATCTTAAAACTAAGGAAATATGTCAGGCAATATTGACATTTATAAAAAAACCACTAAGGAGGAAATAGGTATGTCTACACAAGAAAGAGCACGCGCTCTTATGATGCGTCACTATCAGTTAATTAAGAATCGTCAACAATCCATGCTAGGTCGTGCAGGCGAAGAACTAGGTCTTCCCGGAGAAGTTTCCCACTATTGGAATCCAACCCAAGGCAAAATTGACCCCTCTGCTCGCATGACTTACGATCGCAGCAATGCGTCAATGAGTTAGGGATTGGGGACTAGGGATTGGGAATCAGGAAGACAAGGGGAGCAAATGCCCAATGCCCAATTCCCAATGCCCAATTCCCAATGCCCAATAAAAAAAACCACCCATTAGCGGGTGGCTGTATGCGGATTAGATTCCCGACTTATTGAAGAAGTCGGGAACCTATCTCAGTATCTTGTACGAGTCCCTAAAAATTAAACATCGTAATAGAGAGAAAATTCGTAGGGATGAGGACGTAAGCGCATTGGGTTCACTTCATTATCCAACTTGTAGGAAATCCAAGTTTCAACAAAGTCTTCAGTGAATACACCAGGTTCAGTTAAGAACGCATGGTCGTTCTCTAGGGCTTCCAACGCGAGTTCGAGAGAACCCGGAGTTGAAGGAACTTTCGCCAATTCTTCAGGAGAAAGTTCGTAAATATTTTTATCCAAAGGTTGACCGGGGTCAATCTTATTCTTGATACCATCTATCCCAGCGCATAACATAGCAGCAAATGCTAGATATGGGTTAGAAGTCGCATCAGGACAGCGGAACTCCAAGCGCTTAGCTTTGGGGTTAGTACCAGATAATGGAATCCGAATAGAAGCAGAACGGTTACCTTGAGAGTAAGCCAAGTTTACAGGTGCTTCATAACCAGGTACTAAGCGCTTGTAAGAGTTGGTGGTGGGGTTAGTGATTGCGAGTAATGCAGGTGCGTGTTTGAGAATACCGCCGATGTAGTGCAGCGCCATCTCACTCAAGCCAGCATACTTGTCTCCAGCAAACAGAGGTTGACCATCTTTCCAAATGGATTGGTGGGTGTGCATACCAGATCCGTTGTCTTGGAAGACTGGCTTAGGCATGAAGGTAACAGTTTTACCGTATTTCTTGGCAACGTTCTTGATGACGTACTTATAAGTCAACAACCAATCGGCGGCTTCAATCAACTTTCCAAAACGGAAACCCAATTCGCACTGACCGCCAGTAGCAACTTCGTGGTGGTGCTTTTCGATTGGCACTCCGCACTTTGCCATGGTAAGCAGCATTTCTGTCCGCATATCTTGTGAGGTATCCGTAGGCGCAACTGGGAAGTAACCCTCTTTGTAGCGGGGTTTATAACCCAAGTTAGGACCTTCTTCTTTACCGGAATTCCAACGACCTTCTACCGAGTCTACATAGTAGTAGCCAGAGTGCTGGTTTTGATCGAAGCGAACATCATCAAAAATGAAAAATTCAGCTTCCGGACCAAAGAACGCTGTATCACCAAGACCAGTTGTCACGAGATAGTCAACTGCTTTCTGGGCAATAACGCGAGGACAACGGCTGTACCATTCACCCGTGCGAGGTTCCTTAATGCTACAGATAACACTAAGGGTTGGTTCTTGCATGAAAGGGTCGATCCAGGCAGTGTTTGGATCGAGTACCATTGCCATGTCCGATTCGTTGATGGCTTTCCAACCCCGGATACTAGAACCGTCGAAAGGTACGCCGTCCGTGAAGGAAGATTCATCGATTTGGTTTTGGTAAAGCGTCAAGTGCTGCCAAATCCCCGGCATATCGATGAATTTCAGATCGATCATCTGAATGTTGTTATCCTGAATCATCTTCAGGACTTCTTGTGGGGTTGTCATGGTTACTCCTTAAGCTGCCAATTTATCAATAGTAAAACCAATAAAACCAGAGTGTTCAACGTTTGCTGAAGAAAGCTCGCTAACTGCAAATCCATCAGACCCCTGAAATATCCTAGAAACAGGACATTATTGGATTTTGTACTTTTTACTACAAAATGCCATTAAGAAGCATGACATTTAATTTTTATTTAAATAATGGGGACTGGGGACTAGGGACTGGGGACTGGGAAAAAGTAATTCCCAATCGCCAATCCCCATTCCCTATTGGGTCAACTTTGGCATAGAATCCATAAATAGCGCATAGATTGTTTTTGTGCTGTGGCTTCTTTTAATAAGTGGCGCAAAAAGATACCGATTGCGAACAGCAATCAGATAAATATCAAACCATAATAGGATTGATTGGGAGAAAAAGGAATGCGGGATGCAGTAACTAGCTTAATTAAAAATTATGACGTTGCTGGACGGTATTTTGACCGGAATGCGATCGACAACCTCAAGTCGTATTTTGAAAGTGGAACAGCACGGGTTCAGGCTGCTGCGTCTATCAACTCAAATGCGGCGTCCATTGTCAAGCAGGCTGGCTCTAAATTATTTGAAGAACAACCTGAGTTGATTCGTCCGGGTGGCAATGCTTACACAACTCGTCGTTATGCAGCTTGTCTCCGCGATATGGATTACTACCTTCGCTATGCTACCTATGCTCTCGTAGCGGGTAGTATGGATGTTCTAGATGAGCGCGTGCTGCAAGGGTTACGGGAAACTTATAATTCCTTGGGAGTTCCCATTGGTCCTACTGTTCGCGGTATTCAGATTATGAAGGATATTATAAAGGAGCAAGTCGCTGCAACCGGTGTGAGCGATACTACCTTTTTAGATGAGCCGTTCGACTATATGACTAGAGAGTTGAGCGAAAAAGATCTCTAATCAGTGAGCAGTGACCAGTGACCAGTGACCATTGGAAAGCAAGTTGCTGCTGCTAAATTGGTAACTAGCGATCGCTTATCAGATAATTTTTGATAAACGATCGCTAGTTACTGATTGTTGTATACAGAAGGATACTAGAGAACGCTTGGCTAAGCAAAGACTTGATGTTTTATTGGTAGAACGTGCTTTATGCTCGTCCCGTGCTTTAGCTCAACGCCTCATTCAAGCAGGGGAAGTTCGGGTTAATGGTGTTCTGGTTGACAAAGCTGGTACGGAAGTTGATGTTTCTGCTCAAATTCAGATCGAAGAGCGATCGCGTTTTGTTTCTAGAGGTGGGGAAAAGTTAGCCAAGGCAATAGAATTTTTTGCCATTGCTGTAGAAGGACGGATTTGTTTGGATGGGGGCATTTCTACAGGGGGTTTTACTGATTGTTTGCTGCAAGCAGGTGCAAAACGAGTTTATGGGGTTGATGTTGGCTACGGACAAGTTGATTGGCGCTTGCGAAACGATCCGCGAGTTATTTTGAAGGAACGTACAAATTTACGACACTTGACATTAGAGAAATTGTATGGTGATAACAAAGTTGCCGATTTAGCAGTGGTGGATGTGTCGTTTATTTCATTAACTAAGATTTTGGCTGCTTTGTGGCAATTACTCCTATACCCTCGCGAACTCGTTTTGTTGGTAAAGCCTCAGTTTGAGGTGGGAAAAGACCGTGTTGGGAAAAAGGGTGTTGTGCGCGACCCTAAAGACCATGCAAATGCCATATTTCAAGTGCTGCAAACAGCTCAAGAGTTGGGATGGCAATACAAAGGTTTAACTTGGTCGCCGATTACCGGACCAGCAGGCAATATTGAGTACTTGTTGTGGTTGGGAATGGAAAGCGAAACTCAACCGCTCGATTTAGAAAGTATTCAGCAAATAACACATTCAGCAAATGCGACTCTCTCGTAAACACATTCACAAGAAGGATGGGTACAGCTATGCATTCTAAGATATTTGGACTCCAGTTAAAACTGGACGAGTCGCGGTTCCTCCTCGGTCTAAAGACACGAGGCTTCCCCGACGAGCGGAGGTTCTAGGTGAAGAGGGCAAAAGGCTGGGGGCAGATCGCAGAAGGTATCCTTTATAACTATGTGAAAAAAGGAGAAGTGAGCAAGTTATTTACCTTAAACAATGTCAACACTGAGTAGCACATTGCACCAGATTGAAGATTATGCCAAATGCCTTATGCTTTCGATCTGAGGATTGTCTTAAATGATGGTTCTATTCGATACATTGATTCTCGTGGAGAGACCATATTTAACGAGCAAGGACAACCAATCAAACTCATTGGAACATCATTAGACGTTACCGAGCACAAACACACTGAGTTAGCTTTGCAATAAGCAAAAGAAGCGGCAGAAACAGCAAGTCAACTGAAAGACGAATTCTTAACTATACTCTCCCACGAACTCCGTTCTCCACTCAATCCAATTTTAGCTTGGGCGCAAGTTTTGCGATCGCGGAAGTTAAGCGAAGAAACCACCGCTCGTGCTTTAGAAACAATTGAACGGAATACTAAATTACAGACTCAACTCATTAAAGATTTACTAGATATGTCTCGTATTCTTCAAGGCAAGTTGAACTTAAATATGAAACTAGTTAACTTAGTTTTTATTATTAAAAACTCTGTAGAAACGATTCGTCAACTCGCCGAAGCTAAAGCTATTCAAATTGAAACTATATTAGACGATAAAACCTTTTATGTCGAAGGAGACTCGACCCGTTTACAACAAATCATTTGGAATCTGCTTTTAAATGCCGTGAAATTTACACCCGAAGGAAGACGGGTTACGATCGCATTAAAATATTTTGACTCTTATGCCCAAATACAAGTTAGCGATACAGGGAAAGGCATTAGCCCTGAATTTCTCCCTCACGTTTTTGAACGCTTCAGTCAAGAAAGCACTTCTACAACCAGAAAGTATGGTGGATTGGGGCTTGGATTAGCCATTGTTCGTCATTTAACAAAACTACATGGGGGTTCAGTAGCGGGTATTGCTTGAGGCAATTGCTAGTTTGGTAGGACGGTAGTTACCAATGAAAAATCGCTCAACTACTCTCTTCAAAACTTACAATAATCTGTTTTGCTAAAGTTAAGTTATAGCAATAATAAAGTGCCATGTTGAGTCAATTACCGAATCGCATCACCAGTTTTTCTTGGTGGCAACTCATAAATTGGATTGCCGATCCCCTCGCATTTCAGGACAAATACAGCCAAAAATATGGAAACATTTTTACTATGCGGCTGAGTGGTCTGGGAAGTTACGTACTTATCGGTAATCCTCAAGCAATTCAAGAGATTTTTAATCAAGATACTAAACAATTTGATGTGGGACGTGGAAATGCACTTGCAGAACCTCTCATCGGGAAAAACTCTTTGATGTTAATGGATGGCGATCGCCATCGGCGAGCACGAAAATTATTAATGCCTCCCTTTCATGGGGATAGATTACCAACTTACGCCAAACAAATCTGCCTCTTGAGCGAACAAGTTACGAGTCAGTGGGTTGTCGGTCAGCCTTTTGTGGCTCGATCTGTGATGCAAAAGATTAGCCTAGAAGTGATATTGCAAATCGTCTTTGGCTTGAGCGAAGGGGAACGCTATCAACAACTTAAACCCTTACTTACGGATTGGCTTAATATGATTGATTCTCCACTCCGCTCCAGTATTCTATTTTTACGGTTTCTACAACAAGATTGGGGAGATTGGACTCCTTGGGGACGAATGAAACAGCGACAACGCAAAGTTCACGACCTACTGATTGCAGAAATTGAGGAAAGAAGAATACAGGGAGATGCGGGGCGGCGTGACATCCTCAGCTTGATGATGGCAGCACGGGACGACCGAGGTCAAGCGATGAGCAACGAAGAATTGAAAGATGAACTGCTAACGATTTTATTTGCTGGACATGAAACTACTGCAACAACACTCGCTTGGGCTTTCTATCAAATTCACCAACATCCAGAGGTTCTTGAAAAATTGTTACAGGAACTAGACAGCTTGGGAGAAAGCTCAAACCCCATGGAAATTGCTCAGCTTCCCTATTTAACAGCAGTTTGTCAAGAAACACTGCGGATGTATCCTGTCCTTCCCGTGCTTTTGCCACGCATCACCAAATCGCCAATAAAAATTGGAGGATACCAGTTTGATGCTGAGACAACCTTAATGCCAAGTATTTACCTCGTCCATTATCGAGAAGATTTATATCCTAATGCACGACAATTTAAACCAGAACGTTTTTTTGAGCGCCAGTACTCCAAGAGTGAATATTTACCTTTTGGTGGTGGAAGTCGCCACTGTTTGGGATATGCCTTAGCTCAGTTAGAAATGAAACTCGTTGTTGCAACGGTTTTATCGAAGTATCAACTCGCCAATTTGGACGATCGCCCAGTTAAACTTCAACGTCGTGGGTTTACCCTTGCTCCTATGGGTGGCGTTCGGATGGTGATGACTGGAAAACGGCACTTGATTCGAGTCCCTTGTGGAAAGCGTTAAAAGTTTTTGGTCTACTGATTTTGACCACTTGATTTTCATTCTCCTCCAGTCACCTTTGCTTTTGGATTCCTTCATACAGCTATTACTTACCAACTTTTTTGACAGAGCTTGTTGACTTACCCTAAGATCGCCTGTTACTAAATCGGTGTTCTAGCTCCTGTTGCAATCGATACAAGATTGTATTCTGTTCTACTTCCGAGAGAATTTCTTGAATCACCGTACTTGCTCCTAACTGTCCCCAAGAACAGCCTCTTTCTAAGTACACCTGTGCTGCCTTACCTACAGCGTATGCTCCATAACCAGCAATTCCTGCTTGAGTTATGGCTGTTCCAGCATAAGCCGTCACATTAATGGGATTTTCTCCCGAAGCAATAGCAGTTGCACTTTTGCCCAAACCTAAAAGGATGCTACTGCCTATTTCACCTAGCAACAAACCACCAGAACTTAATAAAATTGTTTTTAAAACTTTCCCAGCTTCATAATTAGTTATGGGCAAACCATACAGGCGTGCGAGCGATCGAATTAAAGCTAAATCGGCAATAGTGCCACCCAGAATATCCAAAAAGGCGATGGGATTGAGACCAACAGTTAACGCTTTGTATTTGGTGTACCGCCAAATCAAATCTTCTGCTTCTTCCTGACGTAATTTGATGGTTTTTTCGGCGATTGTTTCTTCTGCATCCCGTGCTTGAATCAGAGCATTTAAAGCCAGAAGAGAACGTCCTTCGCGATTCAAAATTTTCAAAATTGTTTCTTTAAGTTCCTCTATTTGTGGGGGTGGAGTTTCCCATTCTTGCGTGACTCGACCATCTTGCCACTCCACGCGAACTTCCATTGGTGCGGGTTCTGCAGCTACCATAACAATTTCATCCGGTTGCAAAGGAGTTGTCTGAAAACTCCCACTACCCAACTGCTGCAAATTTTTATAAATCTTTTGTTTATCTGTATCTGGGTACAAATCTATTTTATTAAAGACCAAAATCAAAGGTTTTTGAGATTGTCTTAAATTACACAGATTTTGGTATTCAGTACGAGTAATATCACCAGAGACTACAAACAAAATCAAATCTGCTTGTTGAGATACTTCTCGTGCCATTTTCGCTCGTGTTTCTCCCTCAATTTCATCCAATCCCGGTGTATCAATTAACTCTACCTGTACTTTCCCCCCAGGATTCCAATGTACAGAACGAGGATACTGCGTCACCCCGTTCAAAGGTCCTGTTTGCAAAATCTTTTGTCCTAGTAAAGCATTCAGTACTGCTGACTTACCGCGACTCACCAAACCAAAAGCAGCGATGCGAATCACATTGTTATCCAATTTGTTGAGAGTCGAGGTCAAAATCTCTAACTCTGGTTTAACCAACCCTGCTAATTGCGACTTTGATTGTGACTGTCCGGCTTTACGAAGATGCCCATACCAAGAGAGTGCTTGTCTGAGACTAGCACGAGCGCGATTTAAGTGAGTTTCTTGTTGATTCTTTGACACTGGGATATATTAACTCAAGACTATATTTAATTTTAGATTTTGGACTGAGAAAGTTAACCAGGTGTAACTCGATCGACATGATATTTAGTAGCTTTCAATATACGAGTTTGCGTATTTTTACCCGTGTTTATATTTATAACTGATGAACGAGCAGGAAGGTTAAAGTCAAAATTTTGGAAAGCCCAGAGAACTAGACGCTCGCCTTTACGATACACGACACCTTTCTCATCAGATAAGATTTCACGATTGACCATTAAGTCGTTAACTTGATTAAGTTTTTCAAATAGCGAGCGGATATGGCTTACCTTTGTCGCCCACGTTACCAGTGTTCCTTCTTTTGTAGCAGTGAAGGTGAAACCTTGCAATGCAGACTGCAAGGGCAAAAACTGAAAGATATTGGGATTTTTCGCTGAGGGTAAATACGCTTCAGTAGAATAAAATTGTTCTATTGAATCAATTGGAGTTATGGACGGTACAAAAGGGTTACGCAGCCAAAACTCACTCCCAACTGCACGTCCGCTTGGTTCCCAAGTACCGCGATCGAGAATTTTGTAAATGGGAATGCGATCGCTTTGGTAGCGGTACTGGTAACTAAAACCAATATATCTACGGTTACCAATATCGCGAAAAACTGGACGAATTTCTAGCCACAATTTAGTATCTGTAGCTGGTTGAGATTCGGCAGTCCAATCCGCCGTGTTGTAACGATTTCGCACTGAATGAACCATCCAATCCATCAATCCACCTTCACGATAGTGCATGGCAAATTCGAATACAACTGAGTTATCTGTAATCTGCTGGCGAACAATAGTATAATTGCATAAGGTAATTCCGTTAGGATTACGGATTTCTACAAACATTGGTCTTCGTCCATGACGCAACAGTATATCACCTGCAGTAATCCGACCAAAGCCCAAAAATTCATTGTTTTGCATTATCTTTTCTAAAGAAATGCCGTTGGCTAGCTTAATCACCTCTTCAGAAAACGAACCTGGCTTGTTAGGTGCAGAAGTGGTTGCAGCTGCTGTAGGTGACAATGGATTTAAGATTCCCATTGCACTCCCAATAGTTACCAAAAGTGTCCTAACTATGAACCCACGGCGATGACTTTTGTATAATTCTGAGCCAAAATGCTTGTTATATTTACGAGATTTCAATATATGTAAGTGGCGTCTTATGTATACAATTATTTTCATTTAAAAAAATCTATAACTTGATAAACAATATTCAACATAAATTCTACCGCAAGGTAGATAAGTTTTTAGGTTCTCTCTTGTGGTACTTGCGTTATTCAGTAATTTTAGACTGGAAAGGAAGTAAGAATCACTGTCTTCGTAGTGAGTGTCAACTAGTAAGAAAAATTAAGAGGGAGCCTCCTTAGTCTCCCTACATTTCTTGATAGCGTTTAATTTTATTCTGAATTCTTTATCCTTCAGTAGAAAGTTCTTCTACTTCAAATCTCCATATTATTCCTCTATCTGTAGGACGTTGAATGCAGATCTTGGAATTGTTCGACAGCAGCTTTAAGCGTTCGAGAAGTTGAGGAAGAACTTCGACAATTTGCGGATAACTATCCATGTCTTGACAAAGAATGACCAATGTCATAGTACCGGCGATTGTCTCAACGTACCACTGGCTAAGTGATAGTAAAGCCTGCTGTGTAGAGTCGCAAAGTTCATAGAAGCGGTTACTAGAAACTTGTTCTAGGTGTCTGTGTAATAATTCATCAAATAATGTAACCTCAGCAGGAGGCATATCATCTGGAGGAAGAAAGGGTAGATCCATCATGAAATCCTTCCAGTATTTATTGAAGTGATAGACTGAGTTTTTATCGCCTTAGAGTTTTTATCTAATGTAAAACTCATCGAAGAGGAACGATCGCAATTTGGTTAGCCCCAAAATGGCACGATAGCCGTATACTAACTATCAAATCTAAAATTTTTCACTCAATCTGTGCGATCGCTTACATTTCACTAGTTTAGTTGGTACACTAGCAAAACATTTTGGATTGAGAAACTCTTGCCTAAAAGTCTTGTTTCCATCTTCTTAGCTTTTTTGCTGGTAGCTTGTTATACTAGTCCAAAGCAGCAACGGTTTCAAAATTGTTCCTACATTAAAGAGAAGCTAGGCAAAATCATACTTGATTTTCACAAGAAGTACGATCGCATACCATTTTCGTTTGAAGAAGCACACAAAGATAGCCAAGTCATTCTTTCCAATCGCGGTGATGCATTGAGTAATTCCTTGATTTATGGCAAGACGGGAGAAAATTCTTTTTACTTTCTCTCTTATGGAATGAACGGGAAGTTTGAAAGTTATCTATGATAAGAATTGGAAAACGTCATGTGTTGAAATGCGATCGCAATAATCAGATGATTCGTAAAACAATACGGTTTGTAGTAGGGTGGGCAATGCCCACCAAAATCTAACGGTGGGCATTGCCCACCCTACCTGGGAAAATTAAATGTTAACGAATCTTTATTTATAATTTTTTCTAATAGGATATAAGAGAAGATTTAAAAAAATATATCAAAATAATGGAAACAAACGATAATATCTTACGTCAATTTACTAACATAAAAAACCCACCACTATCCCTATATAAGGGAATCATGGGGGATTTGCTAGATTCTGCAAAGAAAAAAAGAAATAGAGAATTTGGTAGCTGCACTATTGGCTGAAAAAATCTTGAGTTTAAAGCATCATTAAAATGAGTTTTGGAGGCAAGAATGTGAAAGACAACTATAAGTTTTGCTGCACTTTAGTTGTTTTACGTCAAAATCAATTGGGGTGACATCGAGTGCTTTGTGTTCCTTCCTTGGCTTAGAAAGTGCGATTGACTAACAGATAGTAAAGGCACTTCTTGCCGACAGGATTGGCAAAACCAGTAAACTCCTTGATGACGCACGTGTCGTAACAAAGAATTACCGCAGCAAAGACAACTGTGAGTCGTCGTTCTCATGTTGATTCTCCTTGTCACAAAAGCTTGTAAAGTCTGAAGAAAGGATAAAGTGTAAAGGATTAAAGAATGAAATAGTTAATTTTTCATTTCAAGCTTCAGCCTTTGGATAAGAGCTTTATCAAGCAATTGATGTTAACGAAGTTTTAAGAGTTGGAATTCGTCCATTTCTCTCATTGCGATCCCTAAGAATTTTCTCATAGACCGCTACATAACCATTTACCATTTGAGTGACAGTGAAGTTGTTTTCCACGTGTTCTCGGCTAGTCAGGCGATCGAGTTCCAACGCCGCTGGAATCATTGTCGCCATTTCTTCATAGCTTTGGCAAACAAAACCTGTTTTGCCATGAGCAATGACTTCTGGTACGGAACCCATATTTATCCCGATGACTGGTGTACCAACAGCCATTGATTCGATCATCACTAAGCCAAAGGGTTCTCGCCAAGTGATGGGGAAAAGGGTAACAGATGCATTGCCTAAAAGTTCCACTTTTGCAGCATGGTCTACTTCACCTAGATATTCAATTTGCTTACCATCTATCTGGGGGGCAATCTCTTTCTCGAAAAACTCTTTATCTACGACATCGACTTTTCCTGCCATTTTCAAGCGCCAACCAGTTTTCTTAGCTATGGCGATCGCGTGCTGAGGCCCTTTTTCTGGAGAAAAGCGTCCTAAAAAGGCAATATAGGGTGGCTGTGCTGGTTGAGATACAAATTGGTAGTCACCTAAATCTATCCCGTTGTACACGGTGCTTGCATAATTTAGGTCTATTTGGCGCTGGGCATTACTAATACTGACGTATGGTTGCGTTCTATGAAGGTTATATACTTTGCTGCTGTCACGGGTAAAATTGCCATGCAAGGTATGTACCGTAGGGGTTGACACCATGCTTGCCAAAGGCAAAGTCCAAATTCCTACATGGGAATGGATGATGTCGAATTCCGCCGCTTGCTGGTAAACGTGGCTGGCTTCAAGCATCTCGTACATCATACCCTCTTTGATGTCCGGGTCTAAACGCAATGCGCGAGGACAAATTGCGTCTAACTCAGCCAGTGTTTGCGAATCGCCTGATGCAAACAAAGTCACATCATAACCCCGACGCACGAGTTCATCGGTTACGCGACTCACCACGAGTTCAATGCCTCCGTAAGTTGAAGGTGGAACTCGTTCCCACAAGGGGGCTACTTGAGCTATTTTCATAAATTTCCTTGGTTCAGCTGGTAAAGTGGTCGTTGGACAAGGATTGAGATCCTTTTGCTTTAGGTATTCATTCCTCCTTTTCCTAAGGTTGGAACCAACCGCATACGCCTTATACGGCGTCTTTTGGTTAATCTAGCACCCTCTATGCGCCACCTCCAAATTGATGCTGACCAGCTAAAGTGCAGCTTCGTGTACTTTATTCTTAAAATTTCACAATCCACATCTATCCCAAGGCAGATATAATTATATCTTATATTTTCCTGGGGATAGACTTATTTTATTAAAAAAGTCTTAGGGATCGATTGTTAAAGGTTAGTGGTTAGTAGCAAGAATGACTAATTGTGTACGGGCGCAAGGCATTGCGCCCCTACTAACGACTAACATTTTTTCCGCCCAACGCTTCTACAACAGTCTGAGTATTTGACTGCATCATTTTGATATAAGTATCGCCCGGACTTCCGGGCGCACCAATGGAATCAGAATAGAGTTGGCTAGGTGCTAATTTTACCCCTGCTTCTTGGGCAACAGTTTTTATCAAAGCAGGATTGATTGTTGTTTCTGCAAAAATTGCTGGAACTCCAATCTTTTTGACTTCTTCTACTAGCCCCTTGACTGTTTGTGCGCTAGGTTGTTCCTCAGTGCTTATACCAATTAAAGTACCCGCGATAGGTATCCCATACGCACGTCCGTAGTATTGAAAAGCATCGTGTGTTGTCACTAGTTTGCGTTTATTTGCCGGGATTGTCTGAATTTGGGTTTTTATCCAACTGTCTAACTGCTCTAACTCCTTAGTCAGTCGTTGGTCGTTCTTGGTAAATTCTTCTTTGTCTTCAGGTGATAACTTAATCAAAGCATCTCGAATGGCATGAGTCATTGCGATCGCATTTTTTACATCTCCCCATACGTGTGGGTCTGGGACTTTCCCCTTGGATTTTTCTGCTAACTGTAAAGGCTTGACCACCTCACCCACAGCTAACTGACGGGTTTTTCCCGCAGCAGATTTCATCAACTTAATCAATCCTGGTTCTAGGTTGTAACCGTTATACAAAACTAAGTCCGCTTCTTCCATCACCCTGGTATTTTGAGGAACTGGTTCGTACACGTGGGGATCGGTTCCTGGTTTAAGGATTCCAGTGACTTGAACTTCATCTCCTCCCACTTCCTCTGCAAGGTTCGCAATGATGGTGCTAGTCGCTACGACTTGAGGCTTATCCTTATTGGGGGTGTTAGAGGTAGAGCTTTGTTGACTACAACTGAATAAGCTCAAGGACAACAGCATACTTAAACCCAGTTTTGGTAAAAAGTAGAACACATTCCCTGTCAAAGTGCTGCCGTCTCTCTGAAGTATTACTTTCATTTATGTTAGATATTATTTCTCTTTATAGAGGTTTTCATTTTTATCTCATTTTTATAGTAATCTCAAGAAAGCAAGTATTTAAACACCATTATGAAAACTGCCTCTTTTCAACCAGATTTCCCATTATTTAGGAAAAATATAGGCGAAATGCCTAATCTAGAAACGCATTATGACCCAAGTGTAGACACGCCACCTATCGTGTCTCCTCAAGGAACCGATCTAAATGAAGCGATCCAGATTTCCCAATTGGGGGTATACTACCGAGCAACAGAAGCGCTGAGAGATATCAACTGTGTTGTGAAACCAGGGCGACTCACAGGAATTTTTGGTCCCAATGGTGCTGGCAAAAGTACGTTGTTGAAAGCTATGTTAGGTTTAGTTCCTGCCCACGGAAACGTGCAATATAAAGGAAAACCTCTAACGCAGCAATTGGAGAAAATTGCCTACGTACCACAACGAAGCCAGATAGATTGGGCATATCCCGCTACCGTCTGGGATGTCGTGATGATGGGAAGAGTCAAGAAAACAGGATGGTTTCGCCAGTTTTCAACAGTCAGCCGTCAAGTCGCAAAAAGTGCGTTACAACGTGTTGGGATGAGTGAATATCGCAACCGCCCCATTGGAGAACTTTCTGGAGGACAGCAACAGCGAGTCTTTTTAGCCCGTGCTTTAGCGCAAGAAGCAGAAATTTTTTGTTTTGATGAACCTTTTGTAGGTATCGATCAAAAAACCCAAAGAGTCATTTTTGAAGTTTTCCAAGAACTGGCGGCTGCGGGAAAAATTATCCTTGTTGTCAATCATGACTTGGGGGAATCGATCGCTCATTTTGATGATTTAATTTTATTAAATCAGACAATGATAGCCACAGGTTCCCGACAGCAGGTACTTACTGAAGAAAATTTGTCCCGCGCCTATAGCGGTCAAGTTATGTTTTGGAAAGAGGCGGCGTGACCAGTAACCAGTGACCAGTGACCAGTGACCAGTGACCAGTGACCAAGAACAACTAACCACTAACAATTAACAATTAACAATTAACTATGATTCAATCATTAATTGAGCCTTTACAATATGGTTTTATGCAAAGGTCGCTGATTGTTGCCATTATAGTGGGTTTGTTGTGTGCCGTTGTTGGCAGCTACTTAATGGTACAACGGTTGGCTTTATTGGGTGATGCTATTAGTCATTCAGTATTACCGGGACTTGCGATCGCTTTTTTGTTAGGTGGTAATATTTTTGTTGGGGCATTTATTGCTGGTATCATCAGTACTATGGCGATTGCTTTTATTAGAACGCGATCGCCTATCAAAGAAGACGCTGCCATGGGGATAGTTTTTTCGGCGTTTTTTGCCCTTGGAATTACGCTGATTACTGTCATTCAAAAAGACAACAAGATTGACTTAAACCATTTCCTTTTTGGAAATATTCTCGGTGTGACTTTTGATGAAGTGCGCGATACTTCTATTATTGCAGCTTTAGTTTTGCTCGTTATCGTTTTGGTGTACAAAGAACTTTTGTTTTATACCTTTGATCCCTTGGGTGCGAAAGCAGCAGGATTACCAGTCAATGGTCTTAATTTTGGACTTATGGTAATTATTGCTTTAACGATTGTTGCTAGTATGAAAGCCGTGGGCGTTATTCTGGTATTATCGCTTTTGATTACACCAGGAGCTACGGCTTATTTATTAGTAAAACGCTTGTATCAAGTGATGATTCTGGGCTCAGTTATAGGGGTATTTTCTAGTATTACTGGAATGTACCTCAGCTATTTTTATAATTTTCCTTCAGGTCCAGCAATTGTATTGGTTGTGTCGGGATTGTTTGTATTGGCGTTACTTTTTAGTCCCCGACACGGGATTTTTGCTAACATTCGTAAAAGAAATATTGTAGGTTTGGAGAGATAAAACTTAATAATTAAACGACTGAACTCTACTTTACACTCATTCAAGTAAAGTTCAGTCCGTTTGCATAACTAATTACGTAAGACCTAGCCTTTGGATTTCAGACAGTTAAGCCTTGCTGAAATTTTTGTTTCTCTTTGACCATAAACCAGCCCCACCAACTAGACCTACACCAACTAGAAGAGAGGGTTCTGGTACCCTCCGACGGTAGTCATATGTTACTTTGACACTCGCTTTGGCATAGGTATTAACGTAGGATGTGATGTTACCAGATCCCTTGACGGTTGATTTCGCATTAGCTGTGAACAAAAAATCAAACTTGTTAGTACCGATAAATGATTGCAATAAGCTACTATCGGTGTACGTTTTCGTACCGGAGGCGCTGGCGGTTAGACCCTCTAGTGTCCTTCCAGAAGTGCCAAGAAAATCAAGTTTGTTATCATATTTGCTAACATCGTATTTGTAAGATTGTGTTGGGTCTAACTCAAAGAGGCTTGTACCATCAGTTGTTTGTAACTTAAGCAAACCGGAAAGGTCTACTGTTACTGTACGCGCTTTTGCGTCTCTGCTTTCAAAACCTGCATCTCCTGTAAGGTCACCGATAAAATCAATCTTGACACTATTGAGTATGCCCCAAGATGATTTAAACTTTTGGATACTCAAAGGAGCATTTAAGATATCTGTAACACCGTATCCAGCATAAGGTGCAGCTTCATCTGCAGATGGTTTGTATTCTGCAGTGTACTCCAGAATATCTGCACGAGCAACTCCTGTCGTTGCGACAATGCTTGTTATTGCGATCGCGATAGCGGGGGTTAATACAGCTAAAAACTTAGTCTTCATACGTTACAAATTGGAAAAACTTTATTGGCAATGCCTCCTCTCTCTTTGTAACTTTGAAGTTTTATATACTGTATTGATAATGATACGTAATTTTTTGTAAATTTTACTTTATATTAATTGCTGTAGGTTTCATTCTAGTAAGTAGTTCCTAATAAGTGAATTTTCTTAAGCCATATCAAAAGGATACGCTTAACTAAGTAGGTTTTACGGAAATTATCCATCTCATTCACCTCTAGGACTTACGCATTGACAAAAACTATCAGATATGAAATTTGCATTTTTAGTGCTTCAACGTTTGATTTTTTAATAAATGAGAACCAACATCACCTACCGTAGGGGCGCAAGGTCTTGCGCCCCTACAAGCCTGAAACAAGCATTATCCGTTGATGCATATAATGTCAATTTGTACAGTGCGTAAGTCCTAACCTCATCTATTGACTCCCTATATTTCTGAGAAGTCAGCTAAGCTAACAACAGCAGTCTAATCCTCAAAAAGATCATGGCAAATAGTCCGACAATTCTAGCTTTAGACTTCGATGGTGTCATTTGCGACGGACTGATTGAGTACTTTGAGGTATCTTGGCATACCTATTGTCAAGTTTGGTTACCCGACGACCAAACTCCACCTGATGATTTGGCTTCTCAGTTCTACCGACTAAGACCAGTGATTGAAACAGGTTGGGAAATGCCTGTACTCGTTAAAGCTCTCGTTCAAGGAATCGCCGAAGAAAAAATTCTTCAGGATTGGAATGCGATCGCACAACAAATTTTACAAGCAGACAATTTTAAACCAGCAGACATTGGTAGTAAACTGGACAAATGTCGAGATGAATGGATTGCTACCGATTTGGATGGTTGGTTGAGTCGGCACAGATTTTATCCAGGAGTCATTGAGAAACTTGAAGCGACAATCTCAAGTTCAATTAAGTTATATGTCGTCACTACGAAAGAAGGTCGCTTCGCCCAACAACTGCTAGCACAGCAAGGGGTCGAACTACCAAAAGAGGTTATTTTTGGTAAAGAAGTGAAGCGTCCCAAGTATGAGATTTTGCAAGAATTAATTCAGGCGGAAAAGATTGCGCCTGAAAGTTTGTGGTTTGTAGAAGATCGATTGAAAACTTTACAGTTAGTCAAACAGCAATCGAACTTGGAGGAAGTTAAACTCTTTTTTGCAGACTGGGGCTACAACACGGCGGTAGAAAAGGTGACTGCTAAAAACGATCCCCGAATTCGCTTGCTATCACTCGCTCAGTTTGCTAGAGATTTTTCTGATTGGTTAGTGGTTAATGGTTAGTACTTAGTGGTACTTTTTTACTACTAGGCTAATAATTCTTTAATTTGTACAGATCGGACTCAACCCAACTCCTGTGGGACGGGCGTCCTCGCCCGTTTATCTGTGGAGATTAAAAGCGCCCCTACTAACAACTAACAACTAACTACTAACTACTATGCTAGATCTCACCAAACTGACATTACAAATGCAAGGTTTGAGTCAGCACTTGACTCAAGAAGCTGCAGCTAGCCGCTATCGTTTAGAACTAGCTCAAAAACACCTTCAAGATGCACTAGCCTCTCAGGTAGAATTAGTACAGAGACAAGAACAGTGGCGCGATCGCATTGTGTTTGCCAATGCAACTCCAGTAGAACCACTGAATACCTGTATTGAGATTCAAGCGCCTCCTAAAATTCATACAGTAATTGCTACAGATGGTTCCCAAATAGCGCCTAGCCATCATGAAATAGCGTATTGCTATCTCCTCAACATTGGTAGAGTTGTTTTACATTACGGACAAAATCGTCACCCACTTTTAGACAGCTTACCTGAGATATTCTATCGACCAGAAGATTTATACGCTTCCCGTCAATGGGGTATTCGTACTGAAGAGTGGATGAGTTTCCGACGGACAGCTAGCGAAACAACTGTATTAGCAGAACTGGCTTGCAGTGCAATGGGAGGACATCGAGACAAAGACAAGGAAGAAGTCCCCACGTTAGCGATGGTAGATGGGTCTTTAATTTACTGGTTCTTGGAACAATTGCCTTTTGATGCCCGCAATCAAATATTACCTCCTATTTTGGAAGCTTGGCGAAAATTGCAGGAGGCAAAAATTCCCTTAATGGGCTATCTTAGCGCCTCTCGTAATGTCGAAGGGATAAACTTTTTACGTCTTTTAGCTTGTACCCATCCAGTCCCCGATTGTGCCAGTTTTTGCCCCAATCAACTAGAGAAAGTTCCGTGTAAAATCTTTGAACCCCTACGAGACACTGCTCTTTGGTCAACTCAACTCAAACCCGGACAACGCGGTCCTTTGTGGCGTAGCAATGCTCGTATTCTTGATTTATATGAAGACCAACAGATTTACTTTTGTTATATCCATGTCGGTGCAGAAATTGCTCGAATCGAAGTACCATCATGGGTAGCTCAAGATACAGAGATGTTTGAGCGAGCTTTAGGGCTAATGCTCGGACAAGTACAGAAAGGATATGGTTACCCCGTGGCTATAGCTGAAGCACACAATCAAGCTGTAGTTAAAGGCGGGGACAAAGCAAGGTTCTTTTCCCTGCTAGAAAGGCAAATGATTAGGGCGGGTTTAAAAAATGTAGGAACTTCATACAAGGAAGCCAGAAAGCGGGGAAGTATAGCATAATGAGCAACAGCATCAGGAGGACAAAAGTGCATGCCACAGGAAAAACGCTATTATACCCGTGACGAGTATCTAGCCATTGACCAAACAACTGGCTATAAAAGTGAATATTTAGATGGAGAAATAGTGCCGATGAAGGGAATTACAACTGAACACAATCAAATTACAGGTAATATTTATGCCTATCTCAAATTTGGTCTCAAAGGAAAAAATTATCGCGTGTATTTCAGTAATGTCCGCTTGTGGATACCGCGTTACAATCAATACACATTTCCAGATATCATGGTTATTGATGGAGAACCATTTTATGAGGGTACGGATAATACAACAGTAACCAATCCCTCGTTAATTGTTCAAGTTTCATCAAGATCGTCCACCAATCATACTGACTCAGATAGATTTCGCTTTTATCGGTCAATTCCTGAATTCCGAGAATATGTCTCAATTGACCAAAATAGTTGTTATGCAGAACAATATACTAAAAATTCAAAAGGCAATTGGATACTAACTGAGTACGATACTGTTAATTCTGTGTTAACGTTTGATTCTATTGACTTTCAACTTTCTTTTACTGATATTTACGAGCTGGTCAATCTTCCTAATATGACATTGAGTGAAGGTGCAAGGATTGATTATGGCTTTTAGAGAATGTTTGGAAATTATTAGGCGAATAGAATTCACAACTACACGAACTTTGTTTGTGTAGGCGAACTAAGAAAATATAAGCTATTAAAACCCACGTAGGTGGGTTTTGTCTGTATAGTTACAATTTCTAATCGTTAAGGTTAGCATCTCAGACCTTTTGATTATTTTGTAAAGTTTTTATAAAACTTTGTATTTTAATTTAACATTCTCAACCATACTTTTTTAGTCTATTTGGGGAAACCTAAATAAGGATGAAATAGACTTCTTGCATGGGTTTGGTTGTTTTCAGCTTCCGGTTCTTAGACAGAATCTACCTACGCAAGAGCGATAAAGTCCGCTATATGCGGGCTTTTTAATTACTATGACTGAATTTATAAAATGAGAAAAACTAGTATGAGTGATGACCGAGACATAGAGAAGAACTACTCACAATTCTTTCTCCACTCTAATGATTTACTGTGCATTGCTAGTTTTAATGGCTATTTTAAGTTTTTAAACCCAGTATGGAAAAAGACTTTTGATTGGTCAGATTGGGAATTTCAAAATAAACCATTTATTGATTTTGCTCATCCTGAAGATAGAGACGCTTGTATGACTGCTTATTCAAAACTGGTAGCAGGTGAGGAAATTTTTGGTTTAGAAAGTCGTTTTTTGTGTCAGGATGGGTCTCACAAATGGTTATCGTGGAACGCAACTGCATCTAGTAATGAACGATTAATTTATGCGGTTGCTCGTGATATCACTGCTAAGAAAGAAAACGAAGTAATACAACAACAGTATATCAAAGAATTAGAAGCTTTAAAGGTTGCTTTAAGTATTCACTCGCTAGTGGCTATTACTGATAAACAAGGCAAAATAACTTATGCTAATGAAAAGTTTTGTGAAGTTTCACAATATTCGCAAGCCGAATTAATAGGACAAGACCATCGGATTATCAATTCTAGCTATCATTCTAAAGAGTTTTTTAAAAATTTGTGGAGAACAATTTCTCTAGGACATCTTTGGAAAGGAGAAATTAAAAACAAAGCCAAAGATGGAACGTATTATTGGGTGGATACTCTAATTGTTCCATTTTTAGATAAAATTGGCAAGCCTTATCAGTATGTAGCAATTCGTACAGATATTACACAGCGCAAACTTTCAGAACTTGCTTTGTTGGAGCGATCGCGTTTATCATTACTAAGTGCAGAAATCAGCTTAGCTCTATCACAAAGCAGTTCCCTTCCTGAAATCCTTCAAAGCTGTACAAAAACTTTATCTCAGTATTTAGAAATTGCTTTTGTTTGTATCTGGACATTCGAGAACCAAACACATCAAATCCAATTACAAGCAGGTGTTCGCTGTACGGATAGGACTTGTGAAACTTTAACTAATAGTCAAGATTTTCCCAATCATACTGTTTTAGCTAATAGTATCATTGGTTTGATGACAAAAAACAATCAAGCTCTTTTTAATGAAGAAGTCACCCTAAAAAATGAAGAAGCTTTTTTAGAGCCTTTTTTATCAAATTTCCTTTTAGCTGCCTATCCTTTAATCATCGAGCAGCGTTCCATTGGAATTATTGCTTTATTTAGTCAAGAGTTATTTACCAATTCAACTCATAATTTATTAAATTGGATCGCTAACAATATTGCAGTAGCCATCGATCGCATCTGGGCGCGAGAAGAACTTTTCAGTCGTCGAGAAGCCTTGCTACTACGTCTTGCCAACCAAATCCGAAATTCTTTAGAACTCGATACAATTCTGGCAAAAGCTGTTTGTGAAATCCACACTTTATTACAAATTGACCGTTGCTATTTTCTCCGATATTTGCCAACTTTGCCTCAGCCAACACTGACTATTACCCATGAAGCGCGAAACCCCGAACTTCCTACTATGATAGGGAATCTTCCAATACAAAAAGCTGCTTTTTTAGTCAATATATTGCTTAATGAGGAAGTCATTTGTATTGATTCAACAAATAGTGCAGGTATATTAGATTGCGATACGCAAGAGTTTTTCTTCAAATCTGATATAAAAGCCCAACTGTTACTACCAGTCAAGAATAAATCAGGTGAATTTGGAGCCATTGTTTGCAGTCATAGCTGTGAGAAACGTACTTGGAGTCATAGCGAAATTAGTTTGCTACAAGCTGTGACAGATCAATTAGCAATTGCCATAGATCATGCCCAACTCTATAGAGAGAGCCGTGCTGCTACTTTAGCTGCACAAACTCATGCAGAAAAACTTTCGGAAACTTTGCAAAAGTTACAAGAGACTCAAACCCAACTCATTCAACAGGAAAAAATGTCTAGCTTGGGACAACTTGTAGCAGGAGTTGCTCATGAAATTAATAATCCAGTTAACTTTATTCACGGAAATATTACTCACGCAAGTGAATACATACAAGATTTGCAATATCTATTAAGACTTTATAACCAACATTATCCCGCTCCCCATCCAGAGATACAGTCTTTTTGTGAAGAAATCGAAATCGATTTTCTTGCTGATGACCTCAGTAAACTATTCTCTTCTATGAGAATAGGAACTCATCGTATCCGCGAGATCGTTCTAAGTTTGAGAAATTTTTCCCGTCTTGATGAAGCAGCAAAGAAACCAGTAGATATTCATGAAGGTTTAGAAAATACACTGTTGATTTTACAGCACAGACTGAAATCAAGTAATTACAATATTTCTATTGTCAAAGAATACAGTCATTTGCCTTCAGTGGATTGCTACCCAGGTCAATTGAATCAAGTTTTTATGAATATTTTGACTAATGCAATTGATGCTTTGGAAGAGGGACTGGGGGCTGGGGACTGGGGACAAGGAACTATAAATGTCCAATCCCCAATCGCCATTACCCCTTATCCCCAGAGGGGACCCCGAGTTCCCCAATCGCCAATCCCTACAATTCATATTAGCACTACAGTTGGAAGTAACAATTTTGCTGTCATTCAGATTGCTGATAACGGGGTTGGGATGACAGAAAATGTCAGACAACGATTGTTTGACCCATTTTTTACAACCAAACCTGTGGGAAAGGGAACCGGACTAGGGTTATCAATCAGTTACCAAATTATTGTAGAAAAGCATGGCGGAAGTTTGAAATGTATATCAGAACCTGGTAAAGGTACAGAGTTTCTGATTCAGATTCCCATTAGCTCGAATTAGAATAGAGAATAACAAAAGAAGAAATTCTTTTAAACAAGAAGTGAGTTATGCAAAATTTAAGTACATCCCAAACAACAGGGCTAGGATTCGAGCTTTTTCACGTTCAAACAAATACACCTTTTGAGTTGCCTCCAAATCTTGCTGTGATTCGTGTCGGCAAACAAAACGAGCAAATTGCACCAGATATTAATGTCACTTTCTTACCAGATACCGACATTGTTTCTCGATTGCACTTAGAAATTCAAGTAAAAGATAATACTTATTATATTACTGATAACAGTAGTTCTAACGGTACTTTTCTCAATGGGGTAAAGTTAGAACCCGGAAAGCGCTACCCTCTTCAAGTTGGTGACAAAATCAACCTCGGTCAGGAAGAAAAAGTGACATTTATATTTCAATATAAACAAAATCTGGTTGTTCCTTCTAATGCCCCTATAAGTAAACCTACAGTGCTACAACCAGAAATCGTACATAATACCCAACATAACCAAACAACTCAAGTGGATCGAAATAGCAAGTTTGTAGGTGCGGGTTTGATGCTCATCGGTATTTTATTATTTGCAGCTAACACGCAAATTGGTATTTTTCTCCGTATCCCAACTGTTTTGATGTTAATAGCAGGGGCTGTTCTTGTGTTGTGGCGTCGCGATTACCGCACTATAGGATGGATTTTGATAGGGCTAGGAGTTGCATTTATGCTTTTTACAGGTAATCTATTTGCTTCGTTTAATCTTTTGGCTATTCTTTTCGCCTCTGCTTTGTTTGCGGCTGGGTATCAGTTATTTAAGACTAGTAAAGTCTTGAATTATAGTTTGCAATCTCTCAAGGAATTATTAAAATAATAAGAGATTTTTTTGTATTTTGCGTTTCTCGTTCCCAGGTAGAACCTGGGAATGCATATTTCGAGGCTCTGCCTCAAAGTAGGATATTAATATTGTTTGCGCTTTGCTGTTGCCGCCGCTAAGGGCGATCGCTTCTGGCATAAACTCAAGGAATATCATTACCCGTGATTGACCTCTAACCAGGTTTCAAGGTCAGCTAGAGTTGTAAAATCGAGTAGTGCCTCTCCCAACGCTTCTAGTTGCTGTATGGGTAGATTTTCAATTTGCGAAGTTATTGTTTCTGGCAGTTGTCCCACTCGTCGATTTAATTGACGAATGATAAGCGATCGCGTTGCTTGTTTTCCCCAACTAGTAACAATTTCCATAATCTCCTCTTTGTCTGGTTCTTTCAGTTTACCAATTTCTTCTTGAAACCTTTGCTCTTCTTGACGATTCAATTCCAAATATGTATCGATAAATCCAGAAATTAAACTCGTTCTTGCTGGATATAATCGCAATGTTGCTAGCAAGCGCAAACATTCAGCAAATAACGTAAAGACGTTCTATGGCGCGTCTTTACATCTATGTATTGCGTGCAAGTGAACTGTTATTTTTCTTAAAATCTCTTAGAGGTTGTTTGTAAAGTCTACTATTGTATCAAGATCCCCCCTAGCCCCCCTTAAAAAGGGGGAAAAATACTCTGAAAGTCCCCCAATTTATCGTGGGATAATGGAGGCTATTGAATGTTTTGCTACTGATGACAGGACTTTTCAAACATCTTCTTAGAAGAACCGAATCTTTAAATCTGATAGTTCCACATCGAAACTTTGCCACAAAATTGATTTGCAGGTACAGCTGCCAACATTTTCTTGGGATAGGGGAGATTTAGGTTATTCATTAGTTCAATAAACTGATTGCGGCTACGTCCGGCAAACCGAGGGTTCCAGGATTTTTCTTCCCCAATGGTAGATACTGTTCGTCCTTGATAGTCATGACCGGGATACACCAAGGTTTCTTCTGGTAAAGCAAACAGCTTTTGAGTGACAACATCATACAGCAATCCAGCATCACCATTTTGGAAGTCGGTACGACCACAACCTCGAATAAACAATGCATCTCCACTTAATAAATGAGTTCCATTCACGAGATATGCCATGTGGCTATCTGTGTGTCCGGGAGTTGCGATCGCTTGAATTCTAACACTTCCTAATTCCATTATCGCCCCATCTATGGTGTAGTCATCAGCACCGAGAGTTGCAGCTTTTTCCGGGACAACACTCAAACACCCCGTCAATTCTCTCAATTTATCTGCCCCAGTGATGTGGTCGGCATGAATGTGGGTTTCCAGACAGTAGCGTAAAGTCAGTCCTAGTTCTTGCAAAACTTGAAGGTCTCGTTCGACTTGTTCCAACACCGGGTCTACCAGGATAGCTTCTTTCGTTTCTGGGTCGGCAATGAGGTAAGTGTAAGTACTTGACTCTTTATCGAACAATTGGCGAAATAGCATAACAGGTTTAGGCAACTTGCTTACTTCAATAGCAGCATAGGGTTGGAAATTGAGAGATTTCAGTAACTCTTGAGCCAAAGAAACTGCCTGAACTCGGATTTCTGGAACAGCAGTTGTTTCCCAAAGGTTACCCTTGCGCGGCGTTCCTAACGTATACAAAAGTTCGGAAACCTTGCCATCGGCATCAATTAGAGCACCGTTAGCAGCCGTATCGATACCAATGGATAGAGTGTTGGAACGGAACAGCCTTTGTTCTTGGAGGCTAGATAGCAAAGGATGCTGCAATCGACGGTAGTTACAATTCGACCCCGTACAGTTCACAATTCTGTTTACTTGTAGAACAATATCTGTATTTGTTCCCCTTTCACGAATGGTCACATTCACTCCCTTCTCAAACTCTTGGCAAGTTTGAATCCGACCTCCGTAGTAGCGTAATTGACCGGATTGAACGGCTGTATCCAAAACTTCTGCAATTTCTTCAGCAATTCGATGGCGATGAACTTCCCAGTAAGCTTTCACGTGGCGTAGAAATCTTTTCTGTTCTTTAAATGCAAGTGCTTGCCAAAGTTCTTGGGTCACCGGACGAAGAGCATCAATGACTGCACGCCAGTCCTGTCCTCGATCCATCGCGACTTTTATCTCCTGACGGACTAGGTGGAACAACCCTCTTGCAGTTTTTGGTGCTGTCTCTAAATTGAGAAATGCTGAATAAGGAGTTGTCTGTTTGTGGCGACAGGGCTTCAAACCATGACGGGAAACAGCATGAATTTGTCCTTTAAATCCTTGTTGATGCAGGGCAACAACGGCATCTACCATAGTCAATCCAGATCCGACTAATAGGATAGAATCATCAGGAGCGAGATTTGCGTTCGCCCTTGGCGCAAGCCGTACCCGGCTTATCGCATCTTCAGCCCAAGCATCTTTTACATAGGGATTAGATTTGCCCAAAGCAGCAATTGGTTCGGGTAAAGAAGCCGGAAAATTACCTAAAGCCAGCACAGCCTTTTGTACCTGCAAGCGCCTGCCATTATTCAAGTACACTCTGACGGTGTAAGTTGTAGTGTCAATATAGATAGCTTCACCAACAATCCTCTCAAACTCCACACCAGCTTGAGCCTTTGCCTGTGCTTCTTGCAGAATCGATTGGATATAACTTCCATAAACAGTACGCGGTACAAATGTCGAAGCAGTGACTTGTGTATGTCCATTTGCGTGCAGCCATTTCAAAAAATGATCTGATTCATCGGGAAATGCACTCATTTTACCTGCAGGAACATTTAGCAAATGACAATTGACTCGCGTACCATAAGCTACTCCTTTACCTATTTCATCATGGCGTTCAATTAATTTGATAGAAATTGGTATTGTTGCATTACGTAAAAGATTAGCAGCTACAAGAGAACCGCTTAAACCGCCTCCAATAATAGCTATTGTTTGTGGAGAAACAGTTTGATTTAAAATAGAGTTATGCATAGGAAAAACTAAATTTATTTCAGTATATATACAAAACTTAGTTCATCTCTTTCGTAAATGTCCATGCATTTCTACTGGTTTTAAGTACGAATAAAATCTAAACCCCACTTAAACAACCGAAAAACTCGGAATTTCATTGAAGTCTTTAATTGGTTGAAATCCTATAGTCTCAAACCCGTGTAAAATAAGTATTTAAGAATTTTTATTGCTTCTTTTTCCAAGAAATCCGATATGAATATCGTTGTTTTAAAA
Organism: Scytonema hankhaensis NUACC26; assembly: GCF_045865695.1. Classification (NCBI taxonomy): domain Bacteria; kingdom Bacillati; phylum Cyanobacteriota; class Cyanophyceae; order Nostocales; family Scytonemataceae; genus Scytonema; species Scytonema hankhaensis. The sequence goes on along the minus strand of NZ_BAACAP010000236.1, from coordinate 72,307 downwards.
TATCTGTATATTAGTCATTTTTTACGGAAATTTCTTTTAGTGAAATGTTACGGTTCTCTGACAAAATGGGATAAGGGAACTAGAAAAATGAATAATTTTATCTTGTGGGATGGGCATCCTTGCCCGTCCTAATCTGAGTGGCAGGCAGGATGCCCGCACTACAAGAACTACTAAGCTACCCAACCTAAAATTTTTTACTATGGCAAACCAAACACTAGGACTTGAAAAAAATCTGTATGATTACTTATTATCGGTCTCCGTACAGGAACCTGAAGTTTTAACAAAGTTGAGACAAGAAACAGCCCAACACCCAATGAGCCAAATGCAAATTGCTCCAGAACAAGGACAGTTTATGGCTTTGTTGGTTCAGCTAATGGGAGCAAAAAGAACATTAGATATAGGGATATTTACTGGGTATAGTTCCCTGGTTGTCGCTTTAGCATTACCACCAGAGGGTAAAGTAGTAGCTTGTGATATCAGTGAAGAGTATACAGCGATCGCACGCCGTTATTGGCAACAAGCAGGTGTGGCAGATAAAATTGAGCTACACATTGCCCCTGCTATGGAGACATTAGATCGATTGCGGGCGCAAGGAGAAACTTTTGATTTTGCCTTCATCGATGCGGACAAAAGCAACTACGATAATTACTACGAGCAAGCATTACAATTGGTGCGCCCTGGGGGTCTAATTGCCATTGATAATGTTTTATGGTCGGGACGAGTTGCAGATTCTCAAGTGCAGGATAATAGAACAAATCGCATCCGTGCTTTTAACCAGAAATTATATCAAGATTCAAGAGTGGCAATCAGTTTAGTACCGATTGCTGATGGTTTAACCTTGGCTTTGAAAAAATAATCGTTGGGATACCACTCGATAAATTCTTCATAGGTTACTAATTTGGGTAAGGCTTGTGTCATATTTATTACATTTATATATACTTAATTTTAATATCTAAAACTATTAGCCTTAGCAATCTCTCTTCCTCGCTAATTCGATCTGTCGCTGCTTTTCCATCTGACGTGCTTTTTTCTCCTCAGAAAGAGTATCAAAGCAGTGAGGACAGGAAATACCTTCTTCATACTGAGGAGAGGTTTTCTCAGACTCAGAAATCGGATGTCCACAACTCGCACACAAATCGTAAGTTCCTGGTTCTAAACTGTGGCGAACAGCGATACGTTCGTCAAAAACAAAACATTCACCTTCCCACAAACTTTCTGACTCTGGAACTTCTTCTAAGTATTTTAGAATTCCGCCTTTTAAGTGATAAACTTCTTCAAATCCCTGAGAAAGCATGAAGGAGGAGGCTTTTTCACAACGAATTCCACCCGTACAAAACAAAGCCACTTTTCTGTGTTTTTTGGGGTCTAGCTGATGGAAAACATATTCTGGGAATTCACGGAATGACTTTGTGTTGGGATTTTGTGCTTTTTGGAAAGTACCGATACTGATTTCGTAGTCGTTGCGCGTGTCGATAACGGTGACTTCTGGATCGTTAATGAGAGTATTCCAATCTTTGGGATCGACATAAGTTCCTACTTGTTCGTTTGGGTTGACCTCTGATAACCCAATAGTGACAATTTCTTTCTTAAGTCGCACTTTCATGCGTTGAAACGGTGGGGACTCGGCGTGTGATTCTTTGTATTCTAAATCTGCCAAGCGAGGATCGGTACGCAAAAAGGATAGCACGGAATCGATCGCTTGAGGAGAACCTGCGATCGTACCGTTAATACCTTCTGGTGCTAGCAAAATCGTCCCCTTAATATCATGTGCTTGACAAAAAGACAACAAAGGCTCTTGTTTCTCAGTAAAGTCTGGCAAACTCACAAATTTGTAGAGTGTAGCAACGATTAAAGACATTTTTTGACTAATCCCCTTTCCGCAAACAGGAATCTAAGCTATGATACTTCTGTGAGTGTTAAGAACGTACATTTTCCATCATAAGGGGGTATAGCTCAGTTGGTAGAGCGCCTGCTTTGCAAGCAGGATGTCAGGAGTTCGAGTCTCCTTACCTCCATAATCAGTGACCAGTGACCAGCGAGCGTTACAAATCTCCAAATATTGAACTGTTTGGTATTTTTAGCAGGCATATTAGTGGAAAAATCTTAATTTTCACCACTTTCATCAAAATTTACTTGGTCGTAAATTTCATTGAGTGCAATTTGAAAATCAATTGTCTGAAGTGATAAGACTGTAGACTCACCTTCAAGTTCAGTGAATGACCACTGACCTTCCGCAGTTTTCACGTACTGCATCACATAATACTGATATTGGTCAATTAAAATATATTCCTTAAATTCCGGGATAGAGCGATAATATAAAAACTTATCGCCTTGGTCATAATTTTTGGTCGATTTAGATAAAACTTCTGCTATTAACATCGGATTCATAACCGTTGTGGTACTAGTTCCTGTGTAAACAGGTTTTCCTTGAATTATCATCACATCTGGATATGTATGCTGCCGATACTTCGGTATCCATAAACGCACATCACCGATGTAAACATCATGATTTTTCCGTCTTAAAGAAATTTTTAATGATGCGGCTAAATTTAAGGCAATTTTATTATGGTTGGTAGTACCACCCGTCATCGGAATAATTTCTCCATCGCGGTATTCGCTTTTATATTCTGCTTTTTCTTCTAGTTCTAAATATTCTTCTGGTGTGTAAGAGCGTTTTTGTGTTTCTAACTGCATAAAGATACTACCTATTTTTGTGCTGTTATAGTACTACTCGCGTCATTCATCTTCGTATTCTGCCCATGAATTTGGAGTTTCGGAGACTGCTACTTTCAGTTGCACGCCAGGGGGTACTCTTTTTTTTGTTTCATCATAAATATACTTAGCAATCATCTCAGCAGTGGTTTCATACTCAGGTGGCATGACTTCGTTAAGTACGCAATGGTCAAGCCCTCCTTTTTTGACATCCTGTTTAGCCCAGCGCAAGGTTCTAAAATCAGCCACCATAACTTCATGAGGACAGTACTGTGAGGAGTGCAGTTTTGATGAAGTTGCTTCAATTTTTACTTTGTAGGTATGACCGTGCAATCGACCACACGGCCCATCATAGTCTCGGATGTAATGGGCGCTATCAAATGTAAATTCAGTGACTAATTTCCACTTAGGCATTTTTATATCCTTTAATCATTGCCACTGGATAATCGGGATTGGCAGGATTTGGTATCAATTGTTGATTTTTACAATCTACAAGTAAATCTAATTTTTCTAAAATTACTTGACCAATTAAAACTTCATTTCCCATAACAAGAGCTTCATCAACTGTTATACGTCCCTCACATTCAATAATTATTGGTCTGGTGACTCCAATAGTTTCTTGATTACCATTAACGTACTGTGCAATTCTTTGTCCAATAATTCGCAACCCTAATTGCTCTACCATTTCTGAGGGAATAACCAGGGAAACTGCTCCTGTGTCTACTAATCCTATCACTTCATTTTGGCGTAATAAATGCGGTGCTAACAACCCACGAACTACTAATTCTTCATCCACAGCATTTTTTAACCTGACTGGGACTCTCACTGCTCCCATCATGTCATACTCCTAATAACAATTAATTATTACACACTATGTAGGGTGGGCATTGCCCACCACTAAGGCTTTTGGTGGGTAATGCCCACCCTACTTATATTTCATAAATCATTTATGTTCCCATATCATGTTTAATTATGACTTACACAAGAAAGATAGCCAGAATTTACCCAACCTTCTAAACCGTTCACTTTGCTATTTGGACTTTGAAGCACACGAACATAAACTCAAGGTGTACTTCCTGTCCTCAAGAATTGTATGCTATTGCCATTATTTAGACCAGCTCTTGACTTACCATTTGGTTGAAGGCGCAAAGCCAGTTGACCTGTTTGAAGATTCGTTACCGTACAACTAACTTGTTGAGCAATAATTTTTTGGTTTCCCGTACCAGCAAAAGCACTAGGAACAAAGTTCAAACCAGATAAAGATAACAAGATTAGGGTAAGCTTCAATAGAGAGGTTTGGTTTTTCATCGATATCAATCTCCAATCCCCGGACAAGCACTCGTTGATAAAGTGCAACTTTATACCTCTGAGGATACAAATACCTCTCAAGATTAACTTTTCAGCAATTTTCGTGTAATCTGGAAATCTACTGAACTATTTTTTTCTAAATGGGCAGTACAGGACTCGAACCTGTGACATCCTGCTTGTAAGGCAGGCGCTCTACCAACTGAGCTAACCGCCCGTGGTGTTTTCACTCACAAGAAATTATGTTAGCACATAAATTTTGAAAACGCGATAGTATTTTTGAGAAAAATTTTTCTACACATTCCTATGCCCTCTGGTCGGACTCACGATCGCATTACTCTATGGGCTTTGCCACTTGTGACTGGGGTAACTTTCTGGCAAACCAAAAGCGGTAACCTGACACTACTTGTTGCAGGAGGGTTTCTGTTTGGGGGGCTGATGTTCGGTCCCGACTTAGACATTTACTCACGCCACTACCAGCGTTGGGGGTTTTTACGTTTTATTTGGTTACCTTATCAAAAAAGCTTGCGTCATCGGTCATTCTTATCCCACGGTCCGATTATTGGTACAACACTACGAGTTATCTACCTCAGCACCTTAGTGGCTATCTTAGGGTTTTTAGCGATCGTCATTGGCGAAAAGATGTGCAATATACAGCTAGACTGGCAAATATTACGTAAAAATACAGCAAGTACGCTACTTAATTACTCTACAGAGCTTCTTGCGCTATTCTTGGGGCTAGAAATAGGTGCTATGAGTCATTCTCTAAGTGATTGGAGTGGTTCAGCATACAAGCGAGTGAAAAAGCAAGGAGTTAGTGGATTGCTACCTCATGGGAAAATGAAGAAAAGTAAAGTGAGAGGGGTACGGGGACAAGGAAGACAAGGGGGACAAGGGGACAAGGTGGACAAGGAGATAAGGGGGACAAGGAAGACAAGGAAGAACAACTAACCACTAACCACTAACTAATTATGAAAAATTCTGAAACATTAGCGGCTTTGCAAGAATTGATTGACGTGGTGGCAAAATTGCGATCGCCTGACGGAGGTTGTCCTTGGGATTTGGAACAAACTCCCCAGACACTAACACCATACGTCATAGAAGAAGCATATGAAGTTGTAGATGCTATCAACAGTGGAGATAAAAACGCCATAGCTGAAGAACTAGGCGACTTACTTTTACAAGTTGTTTTACAAGCTCAAATTGCCAGCGAATACCAACAATTTTCCCTGAAGGAAATTGCTGAAGGCATTTCACAAAAACTCATCCGACGCCACCCTCATGTTTTTGGCGAGATCGCAGTGCAAAGCGTTGATGAAGTGCGGCAAAACTGGGAAAAAATCAAAGCTGAAGAAAAAGGAGAACCCTCTCCTGAGAGCCAAAAACTCAGTTACAAACTGCAAGGTTATACGCGCAAACTTCCCCCATTAATGGTAACCATGAAAATTTCCCGTAAAGCTGCTGCAGTTGGGTTTGAGTGGGAGAATATTGATGGAGTGTGGGACAAATTTAATGAAGAATTAGCAGAATTCAAAGAAGCTTTAGCCCACGAAACACCAGAAAGACAACAAGCGGAATTGGGTGATTTACTGTTTTCTATTGTCCAACTTGCTCGCTGGAATAATATCGACCCCAGCGAAGCTTTACAAGGGACAAATAAGAAATTTATTCAGCGCTTAGAACAAATGGAGGGATTTGTCAATCGTCCTCTCTCCGATTACACCTTAGAAGAATTAGAAGCTCTTTGGCAACAAGCTAAAGCTAATGAGAGACTGGAGACTGGAAACTAAGGCGGCTTGCGTTAATCTCACAGTCAGCTTATCTAAGAACCTAACCCTCACAGGCATTACTGTAAATACTATTAGTCCTGGCGCAATTGTAACTCCAGGAGTGGAACGGTTGTTGAGTGAGATCGCTAAACAACACTGGGGTACTACTGACTGGGACAAAATCGAGAAGAGTGCCGTGCGGGAGATGTTTCCTAATCCAACTGGTCGCCTCGGACGTGTCGAAGAGGTAGCTAACCTCGCTACATTCGTCGCTAGTCCGCTCGCTGGCTATATCAACGGTGCTAATTTGCGTGTTGATGGCGGATTAGTTCCAACTGTTAACTAAAAGATTGTGCTTGCAGTTCTCTATGCACTTCAGCCGCAAGCCATACAGCTATTTGTTGAAACGGCTTTTACCAAACTAGCAACAGTGCAGGCAGAATTTAAGCAGGCACGGTTAGCTCTAAAGCGAGGGCGTATAGATGATTTGCTCAAGCGTATAATGACTAATGGTAAGTCGGCATTCATCGACTCTGAGAGGGGTTTGCCATTGTCCAATGTCTCCAAGCGTGCTAATTCTTCTTTGTTTTGCTCGATTAAGTCAGCAAGTTTGTAGAGTAATTCGCCGCGACGAGTTACGGACATCTTACGCCATTCTCCATTGTTGAAAGCAGCACGGGCCGCACGCACTGCCTTATCTACATCTGCTGCATCCGCCTCTGCTACACTGCAAATCGTCTCACCCGTAGCAGGGTTAATTGTTTCAAAACGCTTACCGCTAACGCTTTCTACCCACTCATTATTAATCAGCAGATTGGTTGGACCGATTTTGACTTGGTTTTCTAGTTTGAGTGCTGTAACCATCTGGCCCTCCTCTAAGCTAAGCTTTTATTAGAGATGTGTTTAAATCTACTTAATATGTTGCTTGGTACGTGAGGTATCAGGTGGCTTTCTTTATGTAATTTTATAGTTTGCTTTACATATGGAAAACTTAATTACAGTTGCTCAAAAAACAAGACAGGCTGCCCTCAAATTGGCAGTGCTTTCAACAGAGGCAAAAAATCAAGCAATAGAGGCGATCGCACAAGCTTTAGAATCGGCAAAAGATGAGATATTGCAAGCAAATATTGCTGACTGCGAAACATCTCTTGTAGAAGGAATTGCCGAACCGCTCTACAAACGTCTCAAATTGGACGAACATAAATTAAGAGATGCGATCGCGGGTGTGAGAGATGTTGGCAAATTAGCCGATCCCGTAGGGACTATACAAATTCATCGCGAAATCGATACGGGTTTAATCCTCAAGCGATTAACTTGTCCTTTAGGAGTCCTGGGAATCATTTTTGAAGCCCGTCCGGAAGCAGCTATTCAAATTGTTTCCCTAGCTATCAAATCAGGTAACGGCGTTATTCTTAAAGGCGGAAAAGAAGCCATTCGTTCTTGTGAAGCAATAGTTAAAGCCATTAAACAAGGATTATCTCAAACTGTAGTCAATCCAGATGCAGTCCAATTGTTAACAACAAGAGAAGAAATTTTAGAACTTTTGAAATTAGATAAATATGTAGATTTAATTATTCCCAGAGGTTCTAACTCATTTGTCCGTTTTGTTCAAGACAATACACGCATTCCAGTCCTCGGTCATGCTGATGGAGTTTGTCATCTCTATATAGATAAAGCCGCAGATTTAGAAAAAGCTGTTGCTATTACAGTTGATGCAAAAACAAACTATCCGGCTGCTTGTAATGCAATTGAAACTTTACTCGTTCATGCCAATCTTGCCTCAAAGTTCTTACCACAAATATGTGAAGCTTTGCAAAAACTTAAGGTTGAATTAAGAGGTGATGAACGCACGCGCCAAATTCTACCCGATATCTTAGAAGCAAGCGAACAAGATTGGGAAACAGAATACACTGCTTTGATTTTATCAATTAAGATTGTGGATTCCTTAGAAGAAGCTATTGCTCATATCAACGAGTACGGTTCCAAACACACGGATGGAATTGTATCTGAAGATGAAGAAGCAGCTCAAACGTTCTTGGCATTGGTAAACGCAGCTGGAGTTTACCACAACTGTTCTACCCGCTTTGCAGATGGTTTCCGTTACGGTTTTGGTGCAGAAGTTGGAATTAGCACTCAACAAATGCCGCCTCGCGGTCCTGTAGGTTTAGAAGGTTTGGTAACTTACAAATATCAAATGGTTGGTGACGGTCATATTGCAGCAACTTACACGGGAGCAAACGCTAAATCCTTTACCCATCGGGATTTGCTATAACAGTGACCAGTGACCACCTGACCAGTGACTAGTTAATCCCCATACTGAAAAGTAGGGGATTTAAATCAGGAATCAATTTCTTTTCTCCATAAATAAATTTAGGAGTGTGTATCTTATACCCACTGGTTATGCTATTACATAAGTGTAAGAGTATAATCAGGGCAAATATAGCAGTCCTAAATCAGTTGTAAAAATTTCCAGTACCGTAGGGTGGGCATTGCCCACCACTAAGACTTTTGGTGGGTATTGCCCACCCTATGTGTGTTTCATAAATCAAATAGGATTGCTATATATAGTATTTATTTTTCATTCTTCTGTAAATCAAGTTTTAATACGCCTTGGTGTGAATCGTTAATGCAATGAGAGATGAAAACAAGACAAAAGAACAGTTGATTCAAGAAATAGCTGAACTACGACAGCGTGTTTGTAGTCTAGAAACATTAGCAACTCAACAGCAACAAGCAGAAACAGCATTGTCCGAACACAGTCAACGGCAAATACAAAGAGAGCAAGCACTCAATCGAGTTATTCAAAGCATCCGCAATTCACTAGACATAAAAACAATTTTTTCCACAGCCGCTCGTGAAATTGCCCAACTCGTTAAAGCTGACCGAGCAGAAATTGTACAATATTTACCAGAAAGGCAACTGTGGTTAAACGTAACGGATTACCGTAAAAATCCACAGTTACCTAGTGCTTTGGGATTAGAGATTCCTGATACCAATAATGAAGTTGCATCTCGACTCAAGCGATTGGAAGTTGTTCTTATTGAAGATGCAAGCACTCATTCAGACGAAATCAATCGCAATTTTGCTGAAACTTTTTCTGGAGCTTGGTTGCTCGTACCATTACACGTTAACTCTTCAGTTTGGGGTAGTCTCAGCGTTATACGCACTCACCAATCTTCCCCTTGGCAGCAGGAGGATGTGGAATTAACATGCGCTGTAGCTGACCAATTAGCGATCGCCATACAGCAATCAACCCTCTACGAACAAGTACAAAGCGAACTACTCGAACGCAAACGAGCAGAAGCAGCAATTTACTTTCAAGCGAATTTATTATCAGCAGTAGAACAAGCAGTTATTGCTACCGATCTAGATGGAATAATTATTTATTGGAACCGCTTTGCAGAAACTTTATATGGCTGGTTAGCACAAGAAGTCATTGGTAAAGATATTATGGATGTTGTCTTGACCAAGGCTTCACGAAAGCAAGCAATTGAAATTATGTCTGACTTGCAACAAGGGAAAAGTTGGTCGGGCGAATTTCTTGTTCGGCATCGAGATGGGACTCCTTTCCTGGCACTAGTGACCGACTCCCCAATTTACAATGACCAAGGAATATTGATTGGAGTTGTTGGTATTTCTGTTGATATTACCGAACTCAAGCAAACCGAAGAGAAAATACGCCAACAAGCTGCCTTGCTTGACATTACCACAGATGCTATTTTAGTTCGAGACTTAGACCACAAAATTTTATTTTGGAACAAAAGTGCCGAGCGGATTTACGGTTGGAAAGCACAAGAAGTTTTAGGACAAAATGCTAAAAATTTATTATATAAAGAAATTACGCCACAAGTGCAAGAAGCGCTGCATCAAGTTAATAAGACAGGCGAATGGTATGGTGAATTGAACAAAGTCCGCAAAGATGGTAGGGAAATTATCGTAGAAAGCCGATGGACACTCGTGCGAGATGAAAATGGCAATTCAAAATCAATCCTTACTGTTGATACAGATATTACAGAAAAAAAACAACTTCAAACTCAATTTCTTCGCGCTCAACGATTGGAAAGTCTTGGCACACTTGCTAGTGGTATTGCTCATGACCTCAATAATATATTGTCTCCCATTCTGTTATCCGCTCAAATTTTACAAATAAAACTTGGAAATGAACAGCACCATCAGCTACTCGAAACTTTAGAAATTAACGCTCAACGTGGTGCTAATTTAGTCAAGCAAGTGCTTTCTTTTGCTCGTGGCACTGAAGGCGATCGCACAGTTTTACAAATTAAGCATTTAATAATAGAAATTCAGCAGTTTGCTAAACAAGCTTTTCCTAAATCTATTCAATTTATAGGTAAAATATCGCCAAACTTATGGACTATCTGTGGAGATACAACACAACTCTATCAAATGTTGATGAACTTAGTTATCAATTCTCGTGATGCGATGCCACAAGGTGGGATTTTAGAGATTTCTGCTGATAATTTTTTCATTGATGAAAATTATGTCAAGATGAATCTTGAAGCAACTGTTGGACCCCATATTATTATCTCTATTAGAGATACAGGCATAGGTATGTCGCCTGAAATCTTAGATAGGATTTTTGAACCTTTCTTCACCACTAAAGCAGTTGGACAAGGAACGGGATTAGGTCTTTCAACTGTTCTTGGTATTGTTAAAAGCCATGATGGGTTTATCAATGTTTTTAGTTCTGTTAGTAAAGGAACAGAATTTCAAGTGTTTTTAAAAGCTGTGATGGCAAATGAAACACGCTCGGTAGAAAATTTGGAACTACCAGTAGGAAATGGAGAATTAATTTTGGTGGTAGATGACGAAGCCAAAATTAGAGAGATTACCAAAACAACGTTAGAAAATTACAACTATCAAGTCCTAACTGCTAGCGATGGGATCGAAGCTATTTCATTATATGCTCAATACGTATCTGATGTTCGTGTTGTCTTGTTAGATATGATGATGCCCGCAATGGATGGTTTTACCACAATCCAAACTCTGAAAAAAATTAACCCATCTGTTAAAATTCTTGCCTCTAGCGGGCTTCGAGAAAATCAGTCAATTGCAGAATCTGTTGGTATTCACCAGTTTTTGCCAAAGCCGTATACCGTTCAGCAGTTATTGCAAATGTTACAAAGTCTGATAGGGGTTAGGGGTTAGGGGTTGGAGAGTTCAATTCATAGCTTAGCTGTCTTACACCAAGTATGAAAATCCCTATTCCCTAACCCCTAAACCAATGCTCTTAACAAAGCTTGTAACTTAAGCTGAACCTCTGCGAGTTCTTTTTCAGGATTGGAACCAGCAACAATACCAGCACCCGCATACAGTCTAGCGCGATCGCTATCTATAAGTGCTGAACGAATTCCTACGATAAACTCGCAGTTTCCTTCAGAGTCCACCCAACCTAATGGTGCTGCATACAATCCTCTTTCAAAGTTTTCATAACGGCGAATTTCACGACAAGCAATCTCTCTCGCTGCACCCGCAACAGCTGGTGTTGGATGCAATTGCGCGACTATCCTTAAAGGGTGTACGTTATTAGGAACAACGGCATTTATGGGAGTCCATAAGTGTTGAATGTTAGACAATTGTCGCAAACGAGGTTTTAACACTTGAGGTAGTAAACCCAGTTGCGACAGCCGTTGTGTAATAAAATCAATCACCAGAGAATGTTCGTGTCTTTCCTTTATGCTACTTAGCAAACGACTGGCATTCAGTGCATCTTCTGCTGGAGTTTTCCCCCGTGGTGCAGAACCAGCTAGAGCATCAGTAATTAATTGCTGCTTGTCAATGCCGATTAAACGCTCTGGACTCGCTCCTATAAAGTTCTGTCCTTTTCCATTACTAATGGAAAAGATACAACAATTGGAATGGAACTGTCTTAGATTATTTAAAGACTGTAGTAAGTTAAATCGAATATTGGCTCTAACATCTAGCACATCTGCTAAGACAACTTTCCTAAGACGATTTGACTGAATACTTTCCAAAGCCCCCAACACTGAACGCTTAAAGTGTTCTGGATTAGCTACATATTTTTGACTAAATTTTGGTTGTCTTATCTTCAAAGATGGAAAGTCATATTCTAGAGAATGAATAGTTTCTAGCTTACTCCATAGAACCTGTAATATTTTTTGAATATCCACACGAGCGTCGATGGGTATATTTGCAACAAAAGTGTATCGATTGTTTTTAACAGCCACTTGCCAACGGGGAAGAAAAATAGTAGCTGATGGAAAAGGATAATCAGCTTGACTGAGTTCATCAAAAAAACTAAAACTGCATAAAAACTGGGGTTTAGAAAAAGCTCTATCAATTTCGGAAAAACAAATGGTTCTATCCAGACAATCTTTGATAAAATATTCTGACTCCTTGAAGCGGTTTTTGCCTGTTATTTCTAATTTAGCAGCAGCATCAAAAGACGCGATCGCTTCTTTTTTGCTTTTATTCTCCCAATAAAAACTAACCTGCTGAGGTTGAGTCAATTTACCAAGTACAACCAGAGGATCGACTGGGGCAATCTCTATGGAAACACTAGCAATTTGGGTGCAATTCCTTCTTAGGCAATTTTGCTGAATTGCCCAAAGAAAGTGGTATAGCTCTTTATTGTATACAAAAAAGTCAGCGCGACATTGTGAAACTGTCATGATCTAAAAATAGTAAATTTTTTTTAAGTTATCTTCCAAAAGAGTCATAAATCATGGTCGTATTTCTACAGGTAACACAAACAGACCCTTTTAACCAGAGTGAGTTTTGCAAAGTTGTAGTTTTGCAAAAACTTGCCTGCAATGTCCTGTTTCTGCTGTAATTTGAGACTGAGACAAAAAGTGGCAACTCTTGAGTTGTTACCTGCATAGAGTTTATTTCCAAACCATAAATTTTTGTGGATTGGGAAGTACTAGCAATTTTAGTAAATCGCGACCAATGACTACAAAGCTGATTTCTTATCCCAACAAGAAGTTATGGATGGCGGCACTAAAACCGCCAATGTATAGTGTTGCTATTATGCCCATATGGGTGGGTACAGCTATTGCTTTTTCTGAAACAAAGACTTTTCATGGAGCAGTTTTTTCTACCTTTGTAGCGGCTGCAATTTGTATCCTAGCTTGGGAAAATCTCAGTAATGATGTCTTTGATTCGGAAACAGGTATTGATAAAAATAAACACCATTCTTTGGTAAATCTGACTGGTAATAAAACCCTCATCTTCTGGTTAGGAAATTTATTGTTAGGGTTGGGTTTGTTAGGAATATTAGCAATAGCTTGGTGGCAACAGGATTTAACCGTAATAGGAATAATCTTGTTGTGCTGTGCTTTAGGCTATACGTATCAAGGACCTCCCTTCCGTCTAGGATATCAAGGTTTGGGGGAAATCATTTGCTTTTTTGCCTTTGGACCGTTGGCTGTATCCGCTGCATACTACAGTCAAACAGCGAATTGGTCATGGCGAGCATTGGTAGCTTCGATAGTCGTTGGGATCGCCACAAGTTTAATTTTGTTCTGTTCTCATTTCCATCAAGTGAAGGACGACATAGCCGCAGGTAAGCGTTCTCCAATTGTCCGTTTGGGTACGCAAAGAGGAGCCGAACTCTTACAGTTGTTTACAGGCAGCATTTATGCATTAACCTTCATTGGCGTACTTTGGGGAATTTTTCCAAGTTGGACTTTACTCAGTTGGGTCAGTTTACCCTTTGCAAGACAGTTATGTCATCACGTCCAGACAAATCACAACCAACCAGACAAGGTAAATAATTGTAAATTTATTGCTGTATCAGTCCATTTTTGGATTTGTTTGTTATTTGGCTTAGGGTTTGTATTTGGTTAGTTAGTAGGTTGGGTTGAGGAACGAAACCCAACATTTAATCCAATTATTAGGTGTCATTTCGTTCTACCCAAACCACACAATACATTTGGCGATTTAAGAATAAATGACCTCTTAGCAATTAGCCATTAGCCATTAGCAATGCATTACCAATTTCAGTTTCGTCCCTATCGACGGAGATTTGTGCGATCGCTAACTACAAGTCATGGTGTTTGGGATACACGCGAAGGTATAATCCTCAAACTGACAGATGATTTAGGCAGAGTGGGTTGGGGTGAAATTGCACCCATCAACTGGTTTGGTTCTGAAAACCAAGAGGAAGCTCTTTTATTCTGTCATCAGTTACCAAAGACAATAACAGAAGAAACAATTTTCTCAATTCCTGACGAGTTACCCGCTTGTCAATTTGGTTTTGAATCAGCTTTTTGGGGACTGGAGACTAGGGACTGGGGACTAGAGGACGAGGTAGACAAGGGAATTTATCCTACTTCATCATTCAATCCCCATCGCCCCTTATCCCCAGAGGGGACCCCGAGTTCCCCATCGCCCCTTATCCCCAGAGGGGACCCCGAGTTCCCCAATCCCCAACATACAGCGCCTTATTACCTGCAGGAGAAGAAGCATTGGAGGTGTGGCAAACACTTTGGCAGCAGGGGTATCGTACTTTTAAATGGAAAATAGGCGTTTACCCTGTTGCTGAAGAATTAAGAATTTTTGAAAGACTTGCTCAAACCTTACCATCCTTGACAAAACTCCGGTTAGATGCAAACGGGGGCTTGAGTTATGAAGAGGCTAACTTGTGGCTTTGGACTTGCGACAATGTTAAGGCTGACAGTAGCTTGAATTTAGAAATTGAATTTATCGAACAACCACTGTCTGTAGATAAGTTTGATTCTGTGTTGGAATTAAGTTATTGCTATAACACTGCAATAGCCTTAGATGAATCTGTCGCGACATTCCACCAACTAACAACTTGTTACCAAAAAGGCTGGCGAGGGATTTTTGTCATTAAGCCGGGAATAGTTGGTTCGCCCTCGCGTTTGCGTCAATTTTGCTTAGAGTGTGAAGTTGACACTGTATTTTCTTCTGTTTTTGAAACTTCGATTGGTAGAAAAGCAGCACTCCAACTTGCTGTTGAATTATCGCGAAACAACAGAGCGGTAGGTTTTGGAGTCAATCATTTTTTTGCAGAAGAGGAAGAAATTTGGTTGAAAAATTTATGGTAAAAACGTTAGAGAATATTGTAGAACAGTCCTTTCGCTTACCTTCAAATTGGCTAATTTGCGATACGGCTTCAGCCCGTAAACAGCTGGCTTGTAGCGAGCGTTTATTTCCCCTCATTGCCGAACAACGATATTTAGAGTTAATACAGTTTTCCCACTGGGAAACACCACCAAAGATTCTCTTAGCAGAACCCGAACCCATCAAGTTTCTTGCAAGTTTCATAGCAGCTTGTCAAGCAAATTGCCCAGTTTTCCTTTGTAACCCCAATTGGGGACAACAGGAATGGGAACAGGTTTTTGATTTGGTGCAACCGGATATTATTTGGGGATTGGGGACTGGCGACTGGCGACTGGCGACTAGGGAAATACTTAATAACCGAACCTCAATTCCTACTCCCCAGCCCCCAATCGCCAATCGCCAATCGCCACTCATCATGATTCCCACTGGGGGTTCGTCGGGAAAAATTAAGTTTGCCATGCATACTTGGGAAACTTTAATGGCATCAGTACGGGGATTTCAAGAATATTTTCAGATAGATAAAATAAATTCTTTTTGCGTACTACCTCTCTATCATGTTGGCGGTTTAATGCAATTTATGCGCTCCTTTACAACAGGAGGTCATCTGGCGATTTTACCATTTAAAGAGTTAGAATCTGGAGAAAAATATAATATTCAACCGCGAAAATTCTTTATATCTTTAGTACCAACACAGTTACAGCGTCTCCTGCAAAATTCAGAATCAACCCAATGGCTTGCACAGTTTCAGACAGTTCTTTTGGGAGGTGCGCCTGCTTGGAATGAAATTTTAGAAGCAGCAAGGTTTCATAAAATTCCGTTGGCTCTTACTTATGGTATGACAGAAACAGCATCTCAAATCGCAACCCTCAAACCTGATGATTTTCTGAGCGGGAAAGATGGTTGTACTCAGCTGCTACCTCATGCTAAAGTCAAGATTTATAACGAGCAAAGTGGAATTTTAAAACCCCATCAAATAGGTAATATCAAGATATATTCTCGCTCCTTAGCCCTTGGTTACTATCCTAATATTAGAGATAATCAAGATTATCTACAAACAGATGACTTGGGATTTTTTGATGAACAAGGATATTTACATATTTCTGGACGTATTAGTGACAAAATTATTACAGGTGGAGAAAATGTTTATGCTATGGAGGTGGAATCAGCTATTAGAAGAACTCAAATGGTAGCAGATGTTTGCGTAATTGGTGTACCCGATAAGGTTTGGGGACAAGCAATAACAGCGATTTACATACCCATAAACTCAAATATTTCTGAGTTAAAAATTAGGACATCCCTGAAAAATAAAATTAGTCGTTTTAAAGTTCCAAAACATTGGATAAAAGTAGAGAATTTACCTCGAAATTCTCAAGGTAAAGTTAATCGACAGCAACTACAGGAATTAGCTAGCAATCTTTTGCAAAACAATCTTGTTTCAAGTTAACTATTGAGTATTGTCCTTGGTTGTTTATCGTTAGTTAATTCTCAAATTGTGAGGGTAACTAAAAAATAGTTAACCGCAGATGAACGCAGACGGACGCGGATTGATTGGGAGTATCCTAATTTGGAACAAACACGCCCGCGATTGAAATCGCAGCTATACAAGCTAAGTCCGCCTACGCGGATTTAATATAAAGTCCACCTGCGTGGACTTTGTTTGTGTAGCCCCAGAATTCTATTCTGAAGGCATATTTGCCAAAACAAGATGCTCCCGATTGACTTGTACTTCAGCAAACTAAAAAAAACTCATATTAACTATCATTTAACTTCATAATTGATAATTTATAATTCATCATTCATAAAGTTTCTCTCGATTTTCTTCTCTCTACACTTTCAGCACCTTTGCGATTTGTCTCCAACCATTGCTTCATGTGTTCTGGTAACTCTGTTTTGGTTCTGGTGGATGTATCAATACAAACGTGTCTAGTAATTGCCTTTGCAGCAACTACCTCGCCAACAACAACTTCATAACTAACTTCAAATCTATCCCCACTGAGTTGTTGGGGTATGAGTCTAATAACTAAATTATCCCCAGAGTACAATGGGCGAAAAAAATCAACATTCGCATGAACGATGGGGAATGCAATAGATGGATTCGTGAAAAATTCTTTGAGATTAATGCCAACTGTGGCTAGAGATTCTTCATAGGCTTCATGACATATAGCCAAGACATTGGCAAAGTACACAACTCCGGCGGCATCTGTATCTCGAAAGCGAACGGTGTGCTTGTATGTAAAAGCCATATTGAAAAAATCTTAGGTAGGAAGTATATAACAGACTGTTTGCCTGCCACTGTAACCAAGTTTACCAATTATTTGTTTGTTCGATCTAAAGGGTTTGTTTCTAGGAAATAAATTATCCATCTTGTGGTACGGGCGTCCTCGCCCGTCTTTTATAAGCAGTGGCAGAGTGGTACGGGCGTCCTCGCCCGTCTTTTATAAGCAGTGGCAGAGTGGTACGGGCGTCCTCGCCCGTCTTTTGTAAGCAGTGGCAGAGTGGTACGGGCGTCCTCGCCCGTCTTTTGTAAGCAGTGGCAGTGAGTGGTACGGGCGTCCTCGCCCGTCTTTTGTAAGCAGTGGCAGTGAGTGGTACGGGCGTCCTCGCCCGTCTTAAGTTAGTAGCGGGCTAGAAGCCCGCACCACAAGAACCTCATCACAAGACACCACAAGAACCTTACCCAAGGAAATTTTGGAAGATTTTTTATTTGGAAGTCCCTAAAGGTGAATAAATATCCTCAGAATCGGGATTGAGGTATGGACGTTGTAGATCGAGACCTAACTCAGCAAAATGCTGGTAAATGGCTGACATCCTCTTTTCGGTAGAATTATCACCATTTTCCCAAGATTCTAACAAAGCATTAGCCACAATTTGGCAACGGTTCATACCAAAGCTTTCTTGAGATGCAAATTTCTGACTTGGTTCTTCTGCAAGACCAAGCCCTGGGGCTAAAAATTTGGTGAATAGAGGAATGTCTTTGTGAAAATGAGCTTGATGCTTCACATATACAACTTTCAAAATTTTTCGCACTGCTGAGTAATCTTCACGTTCAAAGTAAAGGACTCCCGAATCGTAGCGTCCGTAACTCGAACGATTGTGTAAAACTTGGAAACTAAATGGAATTTCAGCAGAATTGAGTAGCCTAGTGAGACTATTCATGAGGGCGATCGCACCTGTTGGGGTTATATTAAAGTAAATTCGCCCCACGCCGAATTCACCTTCTAAATTGACTTGTAAATCCTGACCGACATTGCTAACTGCTATATAAAAGCCATTTTCTATACGATTTTTCGGCATCCAAATCGCTGTGACTTCACCAACTTTAGAAGACTGGATTATAGTTTCTAAGTTGGCTGGACGCTCAACGTATAATGTTAAACCACCTTTGGCAACTGCCATACTACCATCTGGTTCTTGGCGCAATACTTCCCAACCAGAATCAAAATAACCAACACCATGGTTGCTGGCGTGTAGTTGTTCGTAAAATGGTAAGTCGATTTTAAAGTTATAATCGCTCTCTAAACTTTTATGTGGAAGGTTACTAGGACAAATGCCATTTTTTTCTACCAGTATCTTTTTTAAAGAACCATTGTAATAGATACCGTGGAGAAAATTCCTCAGTAATAGAGAGAGATATTTTTGTTGTAAACTGGGTGAAGTTTGCTGAAATCTATCTACAACTTGTTCGGGTAAGGCAAAAGGTTGGTATTTAGGATGGCTAATGGAAAAACTCGATTCGATTTGAATGTTGCTAGCTATATCTAAGAGAGATTTTAAGAGTGGTTTTGAAGATTTTAACATGATGCGACAATAAGGGAGTTGAGGAATGGGGGAAGTCAGGGAAAAGAATATTGCTCTTATATCCTTTTCGTCCTGTCTTCCCTTTGGCTAACAGCCGCGCAAACGGGCTTTATTGTTGTTGTAAAGGCGCAGTAAATTGGCTTCTTTTTGTGCTTGAGAAGATTTCGTGAGTTTTACAAATGGTTTGGCGATCTCTACTTCTGAAACACCAAAAACAGTCATCACGGATTCTTCAGGTTTAGTCAGTAACGCTCTAGCAATTTGAAACGTACAGATACCTGAGTTATCAAAGTAGCGATGCTGTTTAATTTTTTCATCTATTTGATGAAGCAGAGATAAACCTGCAAATTGAACGGTACGGAGAAGAAAATCATGACGCTCTTCAAGAATTGTTGGAAAAGTATCGAGATAAGCTTGAATCAAAGCCAACAGTGAAGGCTGGAGAATGTCTAATGGAATAGCTGCTAGATGTAGAGATTCATCTAACTCTAGAGTGGGGTCTACTACCAAACTGTCTAACCCCATTGCCAAATAACTGGCTACTAAAGTTCCTAAGTCAAAGGCGGGATCGCCCCAAGCACAGGCTTCCCAATCAATCAGTCGTACCAAACAGTTGTCTAGTCGATCCCATTTGGAATGAAGCAAAATGTTGTCTAATCTCAACTCGTTATGAGTTAGACAACAAGGCTTCCATTCATAAGATAATTCCGCGATCGCTCCTTCTATGCTTTCATAGCGTTGGTAGAGCGTATAGAATTTTAAGGCGTTAGTAGGAACCGTACCAATGATTTCCGGTCCAATCGATCCAAGCCCTTGTGCTGGATTATATAAATGATAGCGATACTCACCTTCTGGTGCAGTTGCCATAAAATCGCGATACTCGTGGCGTTTAAAGGTTGCGCGATGTAACAATCCCACACAAGTACCAATCGCACTGGCAATAGCTTTGGGAAACCGCAAGTTTTGTTGATAGAAACTGGCAATGTCAGAATAATCTTTTAAGTAATTGCGAACTAAGACAGATTTCTTACTATCGAAGTACACCACCAATGATGCGATCGCGGAAATACTCCCCAAAGCAGGAAAGCGTTCAAGCAATTGGTGAAACAGCCATTCATTGAAAAATTCATGCGGTTTTCCGTTATCAATATGGCGTTCCTGTTTGACCAACAGCTTCCGATTTCCTTTTAGAGTAACGAGCAAATTAAAATTTTTCTTGCTACTCTGTGGCAATTCAGAGTCGGTAGAAACGCCTTCTTCTGGGCTACACAGACCTGCTTCTTGCAGGTACTGGATAACGTTATGAGAAGACAGTGAGGTTAACATGCACTATTTCCACTCATCGAAAGATTGCGTAGACAATTTGTTGTAATAGGGTTTGATTTTACTTCAGCAATAAGTAGGTAGCAGCAAGCCTGATATCAATTCCCATTTGTATAAACTATTAATATCCTATTTTAAAAATTGACACTTGCCAAAATGGCAATACTCAGTTTAATCTCTCTTTAAATTTTACCTAATAAGATGTTATTCCTTTAACAATTTTATCTGGCTTACGTACATACATAAACTTTGATGTTAACCATTTGTTGGGTTGTAACCTTTCCTAATTTTTAAATGACACGGGAATATACTTACCCACTTTTTACAGTGACACCTCACAGTACACAACATCCCAGTTAATTTCCGGATATTTCAAATGATTTTCTTATACAGCTAGTTGCTGTAAGCACAATGCTTCTGTCTTGAGAATCGGGACTAGCCATTGGCGATTGGGGAATAGGAAAGAGATACTTTCGTGTTTGGTTGTGGGATTTTCCCGTGAATGACTGTCTCGAAACGAGCATTAGAAGAAAATTTACAACTTCAATCTTTCTAAAGGATGACATTTGTTTCTTTTTATTTTTTCAGCACATTAATTTTATTTCCGAAAAAAGTCATAATTTTCTGTAACTTAGACAACAAATTATTGATTACACAAAAAAGTTTAGAAATAAAAATAAAACTTTACTTATTGTTAACTTGAAGAGACATTTTTTTGAATAGGGCATTGGGCATTGTCCCACTTTATTTCAGCTTTTTCATTGCGACTACCTTTCACCATCGCATAAAAATTTAGTAACAAGCTATGTTGTGACGGCAATCGCAAGAAATAACAGATGAATCGCAATAATTGGCAAGACAGATTCTGTAAGACTTTTTACCATAAAAGCACAACCGAGCTAGTCTGCAAGCAAACGGAGCAAAACCTATGAAAACACGCAAACTTGGCGATCGAGGACTTGTGGTATCAGAATTAGGACTGGGCTGCATGGGTATGTCAGAATTTTATGGCGATCGCGACGAACAAGAGGCAATCTCCACGATTCACCATGCTCTCGATCTTGGCGTGACGTTACTCGATACGGCGGATATGTATGGACCCTTTACCAACGAAAAGTTAGTAGGTCGAGCAATTAAAGACCGCCGAGATCTGGTTGTGCTAGCAACAAAATTTGGTAATGTTCGTACAGAAGACGGTGGTTGGTTGGGCGTGAGCGGCAAAGCAGAATATGTACATCAAGCTTGTGATGCTTCGTTGAAACGATTGGGAGTTGATGTCATTGACTTGTATTATCAACACCGAGTCGATCCGACTGTACCAATTGAAGAAACAATTGGGGCAATGGCAGAATTAGTACAACAGGGTAAAGTTCGTTACCTCGGAATCTCAGAGGCAAACCCTGCAACAATTCGACGAGCACAAGCCGTTCACCCTATTGCTGCATTGCAAACTGAATACTCTCTTTGGAGTCGCGAGCCTGAAGACGAAATTTTAGATACAGTACGAGAGTTAGGTATTGGGTTTGTTGCTTACAGTCCTTTAGGACGAGGGTTTTTGTCAGGAGCTATTACTAGTCCAGATGATTTTGCTCCCGACGATTATCGCCGTATGTCTCCTCGGTTTCAGGGTGATAACTTTTATAAGAATCTAGAACTGGTGAATCAAGTGAAAGCGATCGCAGCTGAAAAAAGTGCAACTCCCAGCCAACTAGCATTAGCATGGTTATTAGCTCAGGGGAATGACATTGTTCCTATTCCAGGGACAAAACGACGACGCTATCTAGAAGAGAACATAGCAGCAACAGAGATTACACTTACACCAGACGATCTTCGACGGATTGAAGAGGTAGCACCCAAGGGATCTGCAGCAGGCGAGCGTTATCCAGAGCAACATATGAGTGCGGTCAATCTTTAACAGTGACCACCTGACCAGTAACCAGTGACCAGTAATCAGTGACCAGTGACCACCTGACCAGTAACCAATGACCAGTGATGAGAGAAATAGTTTCATAAGAAATAGCAAGAAATTGTTGTAATTCACAAGAATTGGCAAGACAACTCGTGCAAAGTCTTTTACTGTTGAAATAGTAAGAACGGTTAACACCTCTTACCTTTCATAACAGGATAATGCAGGGAACAGATTGCAATCATAGGGCAAGCGCTCTATGATTGTTTTCATATCTTTATCTTTACCGGAGTCTGTGTTGTCGTAGCAGCGTATCTATCCACACTTTGTTTTCTTCCTGAAGTGGTGGTACGGGAGCGAGACGATAATCTATTGCTAAATCAAATCCCGCTTGTTCATAAACTTCCAATAACAAAGATTGTAAATTTACTAAAGGCTCTATGTCTTCTGATTGTAAAGGTAGTAAAAACTTAGGAATTTCTTCTTGAATATTGAAAGCATATAACTGAGCTAAGGGACGACGGTTTTTCCGAGCAACTATAATTTTATAATCTGTTGGCTGAATTTTACTTAAAATTGGCATAGATTTTCCACTTCTAAGTAAGTCAATTTCTATCATATGAGTTGGACTACTTAGTACTGCTTTTCGTTTTTCTTCATATGCCTCTCGTCCTTTGCCTGCTCGTTTATTAGTGGGAGAAAGAACTTCTATGACTGTTATTACACGTCCAGTTGCTACTTCTCTAATTTCCAAGTAACCTTCCCTAATCTCTTGTGGTACTGGAATTGTCACTGTCACAAATTCCGATTGAGCAGGTAGAGTAGCAATCGATGGGGTTTGGCTTGTCCCCGATTTTGAAGAAATGATAGAAACATCAGGAATGCCTACCTCAAGCGACTCTTGCCCATCACTGAAGTAAGTTCGTTTTTCAATGGCGACTCGATACTTAGGACGGAGTGGTGGGGCGATGGCGATCGCAATGGCAGTAATCAGGCGATGATGCACTTCTGGCCACAAGTCAGGATTTTCTAAATAAGGATTCATGCCTGGAAATGGGGAAGGCATTGTTACACCTCACGCTCAAGTCACTCTAATTCTAATCTAAAAAGCTTTTGCTTGCATTGGGAAACACATCCACGAGTTACCAATGACGTTGGAGAAGCTACTATAGTGTTATTGCAAAAGGCATTTTTTCAGTGTATGACACCTGCAACCCCCGTCACAATTGCTATCAAAAATATTCAGTTAAAACCAGGTAGTACGATTACCATCCATGATGTAACTTGGGAGCAATTTGAAGCTATTTTGGAGGAACGAGAAGCATCAGAAATAAAAAATAGAATTGCCTACAGCAAAGGAATTTTAGAAATAATGTCACCCCTACCTGCTCATGAAAGACCATATAGAATTATTGGAGACATCGTGAAGATTTTGCTCGATGTTCAAGAGCGAGATTGGGAAGATTTTGGCTCAACAACATTTAGAAAAAAAGCAAATGCTGTAGGACTTGAACCCGATACCTGTTTTTACATTCAAAATGCTTGTAAAGTCCGCGATCGTATGAGAATCGATCTGACAATCGACCCACCCCCTGACTTGGCAATTGAAGCAGATGTAACTTCTAGTACTACCCTAGATGCCTATGAAGCTTTAAAAGTCCTTGAAGTCTGGATCTACACTGAGGAAAAATTTACGATTAATGTCCTTACAGATGGCAAATACATAGAATCTACTACTAGCCCTACCTTTCCCAATTTACCAATTCTTGAGTTAATTCCCAAGTTGGTAAAGCAGGCGTTTCAAGAAGGTAGCAGTAAAGTTTTGAGAGAATTCAGAAAGCAGGTCAGCACCTCGCATTAAAGGAAAAAACACGCTTGCGATTGAAATCGCTTCTATATAAACGCTCGTCCCTCCGGGGGGTTCCAAGGGTTGAAGTGCCTACCGTCGGTGAATTCCATTCTTGCAGGCTTTTGCACTCGTAGGGATGCTCCCTTAAATTTTAAAAAGGACAGCCGCTTATGTACAGCAGATTTCAACTTGGTGAGGTACAAAAATTACCCCCTCTGTCCCCCCGATGCCTTGGGGGGATGAAAGGGGGGTGTACCTCATTCAGATGCAAAGCGCTGTAAGTACTTTCTCTATATCAAAATGCTTTTAATCACTTGAATTTATAAATTTGAATAAAAATAATGTTTGATTTTATCAAACGACTTTTTTAAAGTAATGAATAAGAAGTTTAGTAGTGGCTTGTATAAAACCAAAGCCTTGGAAGGAAAAATGAATAAATTTAATTCCCAAAAATCAATAAACTGGCTTGTAACAGTAGTCTTTTTAGTACTTGTAGTTACCTTTTCATTGTTCGAGCAGCCAAGTGCTAGCGCTCAAACACAAACACCAACTACAACCACACAATTTACACCAGCACCAGTCACATCTGTAGCAGCAAACGTTAGACATTTACTAGAAACCAACGAATGTGTAGGGTGCAATCTAATTGGAGCAAAGCTGAAAGATACAAACCTGCAAGCTGCCAATTTAGAAAATGCAAACCTACAAGATGCTGATTTAGAAAGAGCAAATTTACAAGGAACAAACTTGCAAGGTGCAAATTTACAAGGAGCAGATTTAGGTAAGGCAAACATAATGGGTGCAAATTTAGCAAGCGCAAACCTCTTTGATGCGGACTTAGAGAAGGCAAATTTAACAGATGCGAATATATTGGGAGCCAATCTCCAAGGAGCCGATCTAGAGGATGTGGTGAGACCTCAAGGATTTGCCATTCAGTAATTTAACTTAGTAGCCACAGTGAGAAATAAGCGCTAATTATTATGCCAACTCCGCCTAATTACTCAGAGTAATTAGGCGGAGTTACTTTATGGCAAACGCATTAAAATAGAACAAGAATATGCTTGACAAAATTTTTTATATATACAGAAAGATGTAGATTATTTTAGCTAATAAAGTAGGTAAAAGGATTGTGCGATCGATTCAGTAAAGAGTTTAATATTATTTGTATTCTATTTTAGTTTTCCTGCCAAGCAATTTACTTTTTCCTTGATAAAATTAATTTTTATTGTAGTATAATAGGCTTCTTTGTAAGACATTTTTGGCAATCTTATTAGCGGGGGAAGGGGAGTAATGAAAAAGGTCTCGGAAATCTCACAAAACATTGAATCAACAACGGTAAGCCAGTGTTCCCAGATTAAACCTTACTTAACAACTTTATCGAGTAGCAAGGCAGCGTGGAATGGCATAGTTGTCGAACACAATGTAGATTCAGCTATTGACGCCCACGAGACAATCGCCCCTGGACACCTAGTAACTGTCCACTATGGTAATTCGGCAACTTTAGAATGGACAGCTGAAGGTCGAACGAAGAGAGCAATTTTCGCTCCTGGTGACATCACCATTAATCCTTTTAGGAACTCTGTTAAACCCCAATGGGAAGAGCGAGCAGAATTTATTCTTGTTGCTATCGAGCCACAGTTAATCACTCGTATCGCTGATGAGTCTATGCCTACCGGGCGGATAGAGATGGTTATGCGCTTTGACGTGCGCGATCCTTTAATTGAGCATATTGCGCTGGCGCTTATGAGTGAAGTGGAACAGGGAGGATTAACTAACCGACTTTATGCTGAATCGCTCGCTAACGCCTTAGCATTTCATCTAGTCAAAAACTACTCTGCTTCTCCGTCCCATACTCAAGTTTATTCTGGCGGATTGTCGCCACGCCAATTGCAACGTGCGATTGACTACATCAATGACCATCTCGACCAAACAATTTCGCTTACCGATCTTGCTAACGCGGTTGAAGTTAGCTCTAGCCACTTTGCCCGTGCCTTTAAACAATCAACCGGAATTCCACCACACAAATACTTGACACAGCAACGAATTATGCGAGCTAAGAACTTATTGTCTAATACCAACTTGCCACTGACCGAGATTTCCCTAGAACTTGGCTTCTCTAGTCAAGGGCATTTTACCACAGTCTTCCGTCAGCTAACTGGTGTGACACCTAAATCCTACAGACAAGCCTCATAAGCTACTCCTGTCAACTAGACTGCTCAAACCGCTTCATAGTCTGGTCGGTGTAGTCTTCAGATAGCTTCGGCTTACTGCATATAAATGAAATCATTAAAACGCTGTAGCAAACCTGCCACTTGATTAAACCGAAATAAAGATTGCATCAGAAATCTGTAAAAACGAGCAGAAATTTGAAAGACCGCAGCAGTGTGCCGTTTGTAATCTGAAGGAGTGTAAATAAACGTTACTGCAAAGACAGTACAGCATTTTCGTCATCAACACAAATATAGACACCAGAAGATAATAATGAACGTTACACTCGAAAACCAAAACATTGTCATTATTGGTGGGAGTTCTGGAGTTGGACTTGCCGTTGCTAAACTTGTAGCTGCTGCTGGTGCCAAACTGACTCTTGCTAGCCGCTCTCGCGATCGCTTAGAGAAAGCAGCACATGAAATTAATAGCGATGTGCAAATTGGAATTATTAATACATTGGATGAAAACTCAGTAAAAGATTTCTTCGCTAATCTAAATGATATTGACCACTTACTCAATTTTGCTGGCGATAGCATGGGCGGAGGCGTTCTCACTACCGACATTGCAACTGCTCGAAACGCTATGGAAAGCAAGTTTTGGGGACAGTTTTACGTTGGTCGTTACGGCGGACCTAGAATCAAGTCCAGTGGTGGTTCCTTAACTTTTACATCTGGATCGGGTCCTCGTCCGCATCAAGCAATTGCGACGGTTGCTGCTAACGCTGGTGTGAGCTTGCTAGCTGAGTCACTGGCTAAAGAACTTGCTCCTGTACGGGTGAATGTCGTTGCTCCTTACTACATTGACTCGCCGATGTGGGCTGGGATGGTCGATGAAGAACGCCAGCAACTCTTCGAGCGGGTGGGAAAACAATTGCCTATTGGTCGAGTCGCAACGATTGACGACGTGGCTCCTATCTACCTTCACGTACTCCAAAGCAGCTACATAACAGGTATCACAATTCCGGTGAATGGTGGCGCTTTGCTGCAAACAGTTGAGTAAAAGCTTTTGTTTTTAGCATCAGCTGATGCTGGGTTCGTTACTGGGCAAGTCATCGAAGCAAGTGAAGGCTATTACATCTAACAGAAAAGTCATCACTAATTCATTAGAAATTAACTACTCAAGAGATTAAGCATATGGCAATCAATCGGAGCATTGTTCTTACAGAATACGCTAATGGTGTTAATCCAACTGAAAAGAACTTTAAATTACAAAGTTGTGACATTCCTACGCCTCAACAAGGAGAGGTGTTACTGAAAACTTTGTATCTCTCTGTAGACCCTTATATGCGTGGATGCATGACAGGGATCGAGGGCTACTACTACCCACAATTTCCATTAGGACAACCCATTGTTTCCAATGGGGTAGCAAAGGTCATTGAGTCTAAGCATTCACTATTCCAGCCAGGGGATTTAGTCGAAGGCTTAATAGCATGGCAGGATTTTTCCGTTTCGGATGGTTTGGGTGAGCTAAGTGAAGGCAAGGGCTTGCGTCAGGTCAACCCAAATATTAAAAAACTTTCCCATGCGGTTGGCATTCTAGGGATGCCAGGTATGAACGCTTATTTCGGGATGGTTGAAGTTGCCCGCCTTAAGCGTGGTGAAACCGTTCTGATCTCTGGTGCGGCTGGAGCAATTGGCAGTGCGGCTGGACAAATTGCTAAGTTACTGGGTGCAAGAGTTATCGGGTTAGCTGGCTCCGAAGAAAAAATTCAGATGCTACAACGGGATTTAGGATTTGATTTGGCATTAAATTACAAATCTAAGCAACTCGTAGAAGAGATCAGTGCCGCCTGTCCCAACGGTCCCGATGTGTACTTTGATAACGTCGGCGGACAGACAAGCCAGACAGTGATGTGGACTATGCACCATCCCGCAAGAATAATTGAATGCGGTCAAATTTCTACTTATGACGACCCTGATGGTGGTTGGTTAGTGAATATTTGGCCTATTCACATGAATCAACTGCGGCTGGAATCATTTGTGGGTTACAGCTATGCTGAGTTTTTCCCAGCAGGTATTGCTCAAATGGCTTATTGGATTAACCAAGGAAAACTCAAACTCCTTGAGACGGAAATTGAGGGTCTGGAAAATGCACCGCAAGCTTTTCTAGGTCTTTTTCGCGGAGCTAATGTCGGCAAAATGCTCGTGAAAGTAGGGGATGAAGTATGAATGAAATTCTACAAGAAACAGAAATCAAACAACGTACTATTGATTGGCTTGCAGCATTCAGTCCAGGTAATAAACCGTTTGACTTTTCTGGCTTAAACAATCTCTACTGGCCAGATGAACGACTGCTCGCCTTTGACACGCTCTCACCACAAACAACTTGCATTCAAGGATGGCAAACTTTTGAGGCAATCTGGAAGCCTTTTATGGCAACCCTAGCGCAATGGCAAATTGAGCCAGTGGGAGATGTTCTGATTTTGCCAGGAGACAAAATCGCTGTTGCTGCTTTGATTTGGCATGGTACAGGAACGACCACCGCTCAAGAACCTGTTGAGATTACGGCTCATGCAACGCAGGTTTGGGAAAACCGAGAAGGACAATGGCGTATTATCCACGAGCACATATCTAACCCTGTCAGATAAGTTTTTACAAAGCTCTAAGCAGTCACTCGGTGTCATCCACTTTGACTATACCTCGTGTTTCCTATTCTCACTTTACAAACTCGGCTTTTCGTGCATCATTAACGTTACTCCACACACTACTATCCACTTTGCGTTTACTTTAACAATAAGAAATTTTTTTGCATCGCGGAAATATTTCCCACTTTGGCTCAATAAAGCTTCGGTCGCTAGCCAAATAGCAGTATCAAAGTCATCGGTGAGAGATTTGCAACATTACTTCCTTTGAACACCACTTAAAACCAGTTGAGTTGCTGCCTGTGTATATCGCTCAATCATCTCCTGACTGAGAAAGTCTTGTTCGGGATCTAAGTGTTTCACATTTTCATAAGCATTCGCGTAAACCGTGCAAACTCCAATAATGTTGAGCGTTGTCATCTGAACATCAATTTGTCTAAATATTCCTAATTGCATTCCACGTTCCAAAATTGCTGCTAACAGGCTAATCGGCTCTTGCCAGTTAGTCAATTTGAAGTACTTTCCTTGATTCTGAATCGCTTCTTGAAACAGTAGCATTCCTCTACAGCGATTGGATGTCTCATATTCAATTGTGGCTCGAATCAGCGAACTTAACGCTCGTTCGGGTGGCAATCGATCTAAGTTAAGTTCGCGGAAAACATTGTGAAGCAAAGTTGCAGGACGCTGTAAAACAGCTTGATATAAACCGTCTTTATTCTCAAAGTAGTAGTAAATCATGCGCGGGGCAACTCCTGCACGTTCTGCGATCGCATCAACCCGCGTCCCGTGTAAGCCGTGCTGTGCAAACTCAATTTCAGCCGCATCTAGAATCTGTAGCTTTGTTGCTTCTGCGTCACGAGTGATTCGAGTCGATTTAGAACGGGATGATGTCTTTTCGGAGCTGTTCATAGATCTTAAGCGCGAGCAAGCAACTGTATTCTATAGTACTTGAGATTGAAATAAACGTTTAATTCATACTTGACAATCTAACCTCTCATCACTGATGCTTATGAAATAAACGTTTAATTCATAACTGAATCATGGCTCGATTCCTCATTGGCACGATTGCGGCGGCTGGACACGTGAATCCAGCTCTACCTATCGCTCGGCAACTGGTGCAGCAAGGACACGAAGTTTGGTGGTATACCGGAGCAGGATTGAAAGAGAAAGTAGAAGCAACGGGATCGCGTCATGTACCGATCTGTCGCGGTATTGATTTCACACTACCAGAAACAATTCCAGCTCAATGGCTTGCCCGAAAAGACGCATTAAAAGGCGTGGCTCAGTTTAAGTTTTATCTCAAGCATGGTTTTATTGATGCAGCAGCCACGCAGCTAGAGGATTTAACGGATATCCTGCAAGAATTTCCAGCCGATGTGCTGCTGTGTGATGTATTTTTTTTGGGGATGTCGTGGTTGTCTGAAAAAACAGGATTACCTTGGGCAGCTTTTGGGATGTCAGCTTTACCATTTAGGAGTCGAGATACAGCGCCGTTTGGATTGGGCTTGCTACCAAATGATTCACCATTGGGGCGAGTTCGGAATCGGGCTTTGAATTGGTTCTCAACAAACGTTTTGATGAGAGATGTCACAGTTCATCTCGATAACGTGCGGCAGAGTGTCAGACTCTCTACAAAAGGACAAGATTTCTTTAGCGCAGCATTATCCCCATTTCTTTACCTACAAGGCACCACTCCTTCGTTTGAATATCCTCGCAGCGATCTGCCTCCTCAAGTTCACTTCATAGGTACATTGATTCCGCCCGCACCACCAGATTTTACTCCTCCTATTTGGTGGAAAGACCTCAACACGGGTCAGCCAGTTATTTTTGTGACCCAAGGGACGATCGCTACTAAAACCACTGATTTACTTGTGCCAACTATTCAAGCATTAGCTGATGAAGAGATGTTGACGATCGCGACAACAGGAGGACAACCAATTGAAGCCCTTAATCTCAATCCGATGCCTGCGAATACTCGCATTGAACCCTTTATTTCCTATACTCATCTGTTGCCACAGGTGGATGTAATGGTTACAAATGCAGGCTTCAATGGAGTACAAACTGCTTTAGCAAATGGTGTACCAATGGTGACGGCGGGACAGACCGAAGAGAAGCCGGAAATTTGTGCGAGAGTGGAGTGGTCAGGGACAGGAATTAATCTCAAAACCAATACGCCAACTCCCGCTCGGATTCGTGATGCTGTTAAAACCATTTTGGCATCACCAAGCT
Source organism: Scytonema hankhaensis NUACC26 (assembly GCF_045865695.1). Classification (NCBI taxonomy): domain Bacteria; kingdom Bacillati; phylum Cyanobacteriota; class Cyanophyceae; order Nostocales; family Scytonemataceae; genus Scytonema; species Scytonema hankhaensis. The sequence continues at coordinate 41,558 of NZ_BAACAP010000236.1, read as the reverse complement.
ACAAACAAAAAGTACAGCAGATGAAACAGGAAATTCAACGATACAATTCTCTTGTCATTGCGGTAGAACTGTTAGAAAAGCTAGCAGCCACAAAACAACCTGTGTTGAATCAGTCAGCTTTGCGCCTACTTTAACAATACGAAATTTCTTTGCGATCGCGAAAATACTTACCACTTTGACTCAATGAAGCTTCTGTCGCTAGCCAAATAGCAGTATCCGCTCCTTTTTCTGGCGACCTTGGAGCGGAAGCACCACCCATATCAGTTCTCACCCAACCAGGACACATAGCGTAAACAGCAATTCTTTTTGGTCTTAAAGCTTCAGCAAGCATAATTGTAGCACCGTTAAGTGCTAATTTGGATAAGCAATAACTAGGTACTTCTGCCGAAAGACCGCTTATCTCTCCATATCCACTTGATACATTAATAATTCTTGCACTAGATGCTTTTTCCAATAAAGGCAAGAAGGCTTGAACGATACTAATGGGACCCAAGGTGTTGGTGTTTAGGGTGCGATCGAGCAAATCGCGAGAAATGTTGAGAATATTCACTCCTTCATCAGGATAAATAGCTGCATTGTTGACAAGCACGTCTAAATGGTTGATGTGTTGAGATAACTCTTGAACAGCTTGGTGAATGGAGTTATCATCCGTGACTTCAAGAACAACAGGTCTGACATTGGAGGGTGAAGATAATTCTTCAACTGCATCTTGTGCTTTGGAGAGCGATCGCGCTGCTAGAATCACTTCAAATCCTGCATTCAGCAATCCCTTGCAGATAGCAAACCCAATCCCTTTGTTACCCCCCGTCACAAGTGCGTATTTTTTTTTGTTCATAGCAATGGTTTTACCAGTTGTGTAGAGATTATACATTTCCTAATCTTGAACAGCTGGCGCAAGCACTTCATCAATTGCCTTTAACACCTCATCAGTTAGCTTTACGCCCGATGCACCTGCATTATCAACCACTTGCTCTGGGCGACTTGCACCAATAATCGCAGATGAAACACGAGCATCTCGCAACACCCAGGCTAAAGCTAACTGAGGCATTGATAATCCTATCTTAGCTGCTATTGATTTTAATTGTTGCACGGCACTTAAAACGCGATCGCTTCGCAACCTCTCACTAAAAAAGACACCCATCTTCTCACTAGCTGCACGAGAGTCTTGAGGAGGTGGTTGTCCCGGTTGATATTTACCTGTGAGAACACCTTGAGCCAATGGAGACCAAACAATTTGACCAATACCATTAGCAGCACAAAGTGGAAAGACCTCAGATTCAGGTTTGCGCCACAACATAGAATATTGAGGTTGACTCGAAACAAACCTTTCGACATTTGGAAGAGCCAACGCAGCTTTTATTTGAGATGGATTCCACTCACTAAACCCTATGTAACGTGCTTTACCTTGACGCACGACTTCCGTCAAAGCCTCCATCGTTTCCTCAAGTGGTGTATTCACGTCATAACGATGGCATTGGTAGAGGTCAACGTAGTCGGTTTGCAACCGTTGTAAAGATGCATCTATCTGCTTGGAAATTTGAGCAGCAGATAGCCCACTATCTGTGGGTGACATGGGGAAAAAGACTTTGGTGGCGAGGACGTAAGAAGAGCGATCGATACCTTGAAGCACATCACCTAAGAACTTTTCAGCCGCACCAGTACCATAAACATTGGCAGTATCTAAAAAGTTAATACCTACTTCAAATGCCTTACGAACGCAAGCCTCAGCTTCTTGGCGAGCGACACCTCCTGCATAAGTGAGCCACGAGCCCAAACTAATTTCAGAAACATTTAGCTCGCTATTGCCAAGTTTTCGATATTCCATGCCCCTTTCTCCAACAGATTGCTGACTTTGATGGTTACTGGCATTGTTACATAACCACGCGCCTCACAAATTAGAGTTTTTTAAGAATAGACTATTTCACATGGATTGTCTTGTACATTCTTGCGATAAAAAGTAGATTCTTGCAGTAAGAATTGCCTGGAAATAAATTATTTCGAGATATGGGGTAGACAGAAGAGCCATGTGGAGAGAAGCAAATCTTCAACAGGTCTTCGTATAAGCAAACTCGTTATGTCAGAGATTTATGACAAACTCAACAACTGGAAATAACGGAAAAGCAGAAAATCGGCTCTAATACTTGAAAAACAAGCTATAAGTTCGGTTACGGAAACAAAGAAGCAGTCACTTCAACTTTCATTTAGAGTAGACGCTTTTGAGCAAATTCATGGCAAGATATCTTAATGGCACAAAAGTCAAAACCTTGGGAGGTAACAACATTAGAACTCCGTTCACAAATAAATCTGTAGCTCCTGCTCGTACCAGACCTCAAGAATGCTTGGCTCAGTCCTCTGCTTTTAGATGAATTTACAGCAAGCCACTGTAGAGCGTACTATAGATTGAGTGAGTCATTATAATAATGTAGCTTTCTTAGCATTATTTAATGTTCCGGCTGCAATTATCCTCAGCACTTTAAGGAGTGCAAACTCGTCTCCTCGAAAACAAATTACACAGTATTTACAAGTTCAGTTGAAAATCTCCTTTTTTGAGAGGAATCAATGTCTAATGAAGTCCATGAATCAGAAGTCACGACTCGCTTAACTGCGATAGAAGTGCAGCTACAGCAATTTAATCAGCTGTTATCAAATATTAGCGATCGCATTACTAAATCGGAAGATAATTTCCTACTAGTTGCCGATGTCCACAAATACAAAAAGCTACAAGAACTGTTAATAACAGGAAACTTCAGAGAAGCAGACTGGGAGACTATTCGAGTTATCCAGACAATAACGGGAGAACCCGAATTGGGAGACATCACTCCAGATGATATGAGGCAATTTCCCTGTGATGAACTGCGAGTGATAGACAACTTATGGACAAAATACAGTCAAGGTCGCTTTGGTTTCAGCGTACAAATACAAATTTACCAAAGCGTTGGTGGTTCGCTTGATACCACTATTAATCAAGATAATAAAATGATTGAGCTATTTGGCGAGCATGTGGGATGGCGTGAGGATAATCAATGGAAAAAGTGCGATGATTTGGACTATACATTGACTGCACCAATTGGCTGTCATCCTTCACGGTGGTGGAATTCTCCTTTTGGTTCAAAAATGACAAATTATTTCTTCAATCGTCTGTTAGTTTGCAGTATCTAACAGTGACCAGTAATCAGTGACCAGTGACCAGTAATCAGTAATCAGTGACCAGTGACCAGTGACCAGTGACCAGTGACCAGTAATTTCATTAATAAAGTTAGGGACTAGAACCGAATACGTCACTACTGGTCATTTGGAATTTAAAAACGGGTTTTGAGTCATGACTAACTTTGCCTCAGTTGAAATTCTTTAGAGGTCAGAATATGTTTAAAGAATCCAACTCTCTATTTGCGTATAAAGTTTTATTTCCAGTTCTTCTTGCTTCCATCTTGACAAGCGCCTGTAGTCAAAATAAACCCAAAGCTACAGCCAGCGAACCCCCACCAATACCAGTTAAATTGCAGTCATTACAGTCAACGACACTACAAGATGTCTCGGAATTTGTAGGTAGGTTAGAAGCTCAGCAAAGAGTCTCGTTGCGACCAGAGATTGAAGGTCGGATAGAATCAATTCCGGTTTCGTCAGGCGATCGCGTCGAGCAAGGAACGCCAATTGTGCTACTGCGACCAGATCGTACCCAACCAGAATTAGTGAGTGCTATGGCTAGAGTTAACTCAGTCAAATCCGCTTATATGACAGCGCGATCGCAACTCAAAGCAGCAGAAGCACAACAACTTAGAGATGCAGCCGATGTAGACCTACAAAAAGTTGAGTTCCAAAGGGCGCAGAAGTTGGTTGCTGAAGGAGTGCAAGCAAAACAGCAGTTAGACATAGCTCAAAGAAACTTAAACACAGCACTAGCAACACTTCGCGCCACTCAAGAGCAAGTAGGAGCAGCGAAAGCCAGCGTCAATCAAGCAGAAGCTAACGTCCGACAATCTGAGGCTGAGACAGCAGCTGCTCGCGTGTCTGTTCAATTTAAACAAGTACTAGCACCGATTACTGGGGACGTAGGAGACTTCCCAGTTAAGGTAGGAGACGTTGTTAACATCGGTCAAACCCTAACCACTATTACTCAAAATGACAATCTTTACTTGCGAATTTCAATCCCCAGCAATCGTTCCTCAGACCTGCGACGGGGGTTACCAGTAGAGCTTGTAGATGCCAAAACAAGAAAACCCTTAAGTACTGGAAATATCAACTTTATCTCGCCAGAAGTAGAAACAGGTGCTCAAGCTATCTTAACCAAAGCCCGCTTTTCCAACTCAGGCAAAAATTTACGAGAAGGACAATTTGTCCGCGCAAGAGTGATTTGGAATAAACGTTCGGGTATTTTGATTCCTACGGTAGCTGTATCCAACCTTGGAGCACAGAGCTTTGTTTTTGTAGCTCAGAAAAAAGGTTCAAAACAAACTGTACGGCGTCAACCAGTCCAACTCGGAGCCATTCAGGGTCAAAGCTACCAAGTTGTTAATGGCGTCAGACCGGGCGATCGAATTGCAGTCACCCAAATTCTTACCTTAAAAGATGGCGCTCCAATCAGTGGTCAGTGACCAGTGACCAGTGACCAGTGACCAGTGACCAGTGACCGATTAATTCTCTAACCCCCAATCCCCAATCCCCATTGCCCCTTATCCCCAGAGGGGGCCCCGAGTTCCCCAATCCCTAATCCCTAATCCTATGAGTATTGCGGATATTTTCATCAGGCGACCTGTTTTTACTACAGTTTGTACTGTACTTATTCTCTTAGTTGGAGGAATCTGTATTCCCCTGCTCCCGTTGGATAAGCTACCAGAAATGGCTCTCAAGCAGGTGACTGTAACTGCTAACTATTTGGGTACTGATGCCAAAACAGCAGAAGAAAACGTTACCACCGTGCTAGAGCGGGAAATCAACGGTACGGAACGGGTCGTGTATATGTCCTCGCAGACGACGAATGATGGCAATGCTACTATTAACGTCTCCTTTCCTACGGAGATGGATAGAAACACTGCTCAAGTTCTCGTCCAAAATAATGTAGCGGTCGCAGAACCAAATTTACCAGAGGAAGTCAACCGTATTGGTGTGACTACGCAGAAGCAGTCTCCAACGATCACGCTTGCTTATGCTTTCTATTCGGAAAAAGACCAGAACGGAAAATTCATCTACGATAATATCTTTTTAAGTAACTATGTTGACCGACAAATCTTTGATGAAATCAAACGGATTGAGGGTGTAGGTTCGATCAGAATAGTGGGGGAACGTAAATACGCCATGCGTATCTGGCTCGACCCCGAAGCCCTTGCTGCTAGAAATTTGACATCACAGGATGTCATTAGCGCTATTAACGAACAAAATATCCAGGTGGGGGCGGGGAGAATTGGTCAACAGCCCACCCCAATCGAGCAGCAATATGAAATTGCTTTGCGAGCCAACGGTCGATTTACCACTCCTGCGGAAGCTGAGGACATTGTGGTTAAAGTCGGTCAGGATGGTACGCTCATTCGATTAAAAGATGTAGGTCGAGCCGAAGTAGGAGCGGAAAATTACAACGCAACAACTCTGTTTGACGGTTCGCCATCTGTGATTTTGTTAGCTTACCAATTACCCGGCACAAATGCTTGGAATACAGCTAAAGCTATTAAAACAAAAATGGCAGAGCTACAAACGAATTTTCCACCAGGATTAAAGGCGACGATTGGTTTAGATAATACTTTGTTTGTAGGAGCTTCTTTAGATGAAGCCTTTAAAACCCTGTTGGAAGCGATCGCTCTGGTGTTCCTTGTCATCTTTATCTTTTTGCAGGATTGGCGCACCACAATTATTCCCGCCCTCGCCATTCCCGTATCGCTGATTGGAGCGATGGCAATTGCTTACGTGCTTGGGTTTACCTTAAATCAGTTAACGATATTTGGTATCATCTTGGCAACAGGCTTGGTGGTGGATGATGGGATCGTTGTCGTGGAAGCGATCGCAGCTAAACTCGAACAGGGGATGAAACCCCTACAAGCAGCTCTAGATGCAATGGAAGAACTGACCGGAGCAATTATTGCGACATCGGTAGTACTGATGGCAGTATTTATCCCCGTAACTTTCTTTCCAGGGACAACGGGTATCGTTTACAAGCAATTTGCGCTGATTATCGCTTTCTCCATTGCCATTTCCACCTTCAACGCCCTTAGCTTCTCTCCCAGTATGTCCGCCATTATTATGCGGCGACAACAGGAAGTTCATGGTCCTTTAGGTGTATTTTTCCGGTGGTTTAACCGGGTGTTTGATTGGTTTAAGGGGGGATACGTCAAAATCGTAGAATTCCTGATCCGGATTTGGTGGCTCGTGATTCCAATATTTATTGCGGGTTTACTAGCAACGGGTTGGATATACCAAACGACTCCCCAGGGATTTATACCTGAAGAAGATCAGGGTTATTTTTTCACAATTGTTGAATCTCCACCAGGAGTGTCTCTCAACTACAGTGTCGATTTAGTTAAGAAAATTACTGAGGAGGTCGTGCTACCACTACCAGAAGTTGAGCACGTTGTTGGTAATGCTGGTTTTGGTTTTGAGGGGAACGCCAGTAACAAAACACTGTTTTTCGTCAAGCTGAAAGATTGGGAAGAACGTCATGGTTCCGAGCATTCCGTCTTTGGCATTTTGCAAAAAATCAATAAAGGGTTGCGAGAAAAAATCCCTGGGGCGGTAGCGATCGCTGTCAACGCTCCACCAGTAGATGGTTTGGGAAGTACGGGTGGTTTTGAGATGTACATCCAAAACAGACAAGCCCTTCCCATGGAAGCACTGATCGACAACACCCAAAAGACGATCGCCGCAGCCCAGAAGAGACCGGAACTAGGAGGTGTCTTTACCCAGTTCACCTTCAATACCCCAATGATGCAGATCTCCATCGATCGCAACCAAGCCAAAGCACAGAATGTCCGAGTGAGTGATATTTTCAGCACCATGCAAACCTATCTGGGTGCAAGCTATGTTAACCAATATGTACTAGGTGGGCGCTTGTACCGAGTTTATGCTCAGGCGGAGGGGACACTTCGGTCTAATCCTGATGATGTCAGTCGTCTATACGTGCGCTCTCAGGATGGTAATCTCGTCCAATTGAGCACTTTGGTGCAGATGGAAAGATTAACCTATCCGCCTGTTGTCACTCACTTTAACGTTTATCCATCAATTAAAATTCAAGGTGCTCCCGCACCAGGATACAGTACAGGACAAGCAATCCAAGCAATGGAAGAAGTAGCCAACCAAGTTTTGCAACCAGGATTTGGTTTTGCTTGGACTGGAACTGCTTTTCAGGAGAGATCTTCTAGTGGAGCAGCACCAATTATTTTTGGCTTAGCCTTTGTTATGGTTTTCTTGGTGTTAGCGGCGCAGTACGAAAGCTACGTCGATCCAACTATCATCATGATTACCGTACCTTTGGCAATCTTGGGCGCACTTGGTGCGATCGTGTTCCGCGCCAATATTTTCCAGCAAGGTGGTGTTTGGCCTACGCTAAATAATAATATGTATGCTCAAGTAGCGTTGGTCATGCTGATTGGTCTAGCAAGTAAAAACGCAATTCTGATTGTCGAATTTGCCAACCAGTCAGCAGAGCTAGGAATGAACTATACCAGAGCTGCAATCCGCGCTTGTGAAGAACGCTTGCGACCAATTCTAATGACTGCTTTTGCAGGCTTAGTAGGATTTTGGCCATTAGTGATAGCTTCTGGCGCTGGAGCAATGAGTCGATGGGCTTTAGGAACTGCACTGTTTGGTGGTTATTTGATTTCAACAGTCTTAAGTTTGTTTTTAGTTCCAGTCTTGTATGTTGTTATCAAAAACCTAGAAGATCGCTTCTTGAAATCAGGTAAGTCCGATAAGCCACCAAGATCGGGACAGCCATCAGATACACCTCAGCAACCAAAAGAACAAGTACTCCCAGCGTTTCGTGGAGTATCAACCGAAGAGTGAGCAGCGATCGGCGATCGGCGACCAGTGACCAGTGACCAGTGACCAGTAAGTCCCCTACTTTCAAGTATGGGGTGAATAATCATAAGACTTACGCAAAGCCCCCCTTTTTAAGGCTACGGTGTACACACAACTTAATTTACCCCCCTTAGTCCCCCCTTGGAAAGGGGGGAAATGGAATTTTTAGTTCCCTCCCCTTTCCAAGGGGAGGGTTAGGGTGGGGTAAAAACAACGCTTAAACTTCAGTCCATTAGTTACTTCAGACTTGTGTGTACACGGTAGCTTTTTAAGGGGAAATGGGGGGATCGACAACGTGTGAAATTCCCAAAAAGCCTTGAGATTGCCTAAGTTCTAAATCAATTTCTTTTTTTCTCTATATAAATTTCAAGATTTGTATCACTTTACATTTAGTCAATATTATCAATCGTAAAGTCCATCGTTCTAAAGAAAAAATTTAATGTACAATACTGTCAGGAAAAACCTTTATAAATAAAAGTAACAAAAATGTTTAAGAAATGGAATGCAGATGATTGGATCAATCACATTTTATTTACAATCACCGTTGTATATCTGTTCTACAATTTCTTTTTGCACCACTAGTGCTTTTTTATTTCTCGTTCCGAGGCTCAGCCTAGGAATGCCTCCTTGAGAGGCTCCGCCTCTCTGTATTCCCAACCAGAAACAGGGAATTGAGAGACGTGGTGAATGGAAAGTGTAATCATCGCAATAGGAGAAAATTATGAATATTAAACTGGTCATTTTCTCAGGTGTCGTAACTGCTTGCATAGGCTCGGTAATAGGCTTGGCTGCTGCTCAAATTGGTCAGCGTAATTTTAACGAATTGAAATTTGAAGGTCAGTACTACCAAGACTTGCACAACAGATATGCCATAATTGGTGCTAGCGTAGGACTAGTTGTAGGTGTTGCACAAGAGTGCGTGCGAGAGCTTAAATCGCAAAGAGAAGATGAGTGAATATACACATGAAGGTTAAATATATTTTAATTTTATTGTTAATCATTGTTACAACAGTTCTGACTACAGCAAACTGGAATTTAGGAATGATGGGGATGACAGCATTTTTACTAGCTTACTTCTCTAAGGGACTGAGACGCCGCTCTAAAGACAGTTAGGACGCTTTCTTATAGCTGTATGTTGGATTGATTATGTCTAAACCCAAAATTTTGCAAGAAGGAACTAGTTACACTTTTCGTTCTTACTTCGAGTTACCTTATGAAACAGAAGATATTTTAGCTGAATTAGCAAGGTTCTGGTGCTTTACGCAATAATCCAGATGATATATTAATTTCCGCCTATACAACTTGTGATGTACGTTATGTTGAACCAACATCGCGGACTTGGAAAAAAGGCGACCCAATCATGGAGCCACAAGGATTATATAGATTACCGGATGGACAATTGCTGTTAAGTCGGGATTGTTAAATATAGTAAAATCTATATTGATATTCTCCGAATATACTGAAATGACAAGAAATCAATTTTCTTACGTAAACTATGCTGATAGAAGGGTAATTAGCAATCTATTATATTGGTAAGATAAAATACAAAATTATTTGATAGAATTTTACAGTAGAGATAGACGCAATCCTTTAGGAACTACATTTGGAGATTGTATATCTAAGTCGTTTGAGTTGTTAGACTATGCTCGTGATAATCCAACCATGTTTAGAGGAGTAGTAAGTGATAATATGCTCCAAGCTGGTGCAATTATTGAATATAGAATTGGAGAAATTTATTTATATGACGAACGGCAACAATATGTACTAATAAATATACTTTGCTCGGTACCTTGGAATTGTTTACCTCAACCCATAGCAGAAACGAGGAAAGGAGCAGCACCTTGGTTAATTGCAGATATTATTGAAGAAATAACCTCTGGGTCTTCAAACATAAGTGGAATATTCAAAGGTCTGTTTCGCTAAAGTTGCCGTAAATCGCCTCTGCGATCGCCCTAATTTCTTTCTCCCGACCAAACTTTTCCAACTCCTCCAAAAAGTTCCAAACTCCTCGGTTTCGAGTTGTACTTAGATCCCAACAAACTAACTTTGACCCTGCACTGCTTGCTAAACCAGCAAATCTATCACCCAAAAAACCAGCAGCATCAACGCAAACTAAGTTTCCTTTTAGCATCAAGTTCTGTGCGGATTTCAGCAAAAACTCTGTTTTACCTGAACCAGGCGCACCAACAATCAGAACGTGCTGATGTAAAAATTCGTTGGGAAGCCAAATATCTGCACTTATCAATGCTTTACTACTTCTGAAGGTTAAGTACCTTCCCAGCCAAACATCACCATTTTTTTCGTCACCTGTAACAAAATGGCTAACTTCTTGTTTGCTTGCTGTTTGCGAGTAATCAAAAAGTTCTTGATATCCCACACCTGGCTTCAGTGACTCTTTAGGACTGAGAATCAAAATATTTTTACTGTTGACAGAAGTACTGACAAATTTAAATACCTGAAATAAAATATTTATTACAAAACATAAAGTTTTCAGGTACAACTGTAATATGGATTTATCCACTATTAATAACTCCTAATTAATGACTGAACAAATAACATCAATAGCATCTTTTATTACTTCTTCGGACAAAGAAATTGCTGTTTTTTTATCTTTTCATAAACTAATATATATATTTTCAGGAGCTAAAAATTTCTGATTTTTATCTTTTACGTTGAGATACAAATGAAAATTTTCATTTGTATACTGCTTGTTTTAAGTGGGCGCTTTTCTCAACTAGGAGAAGGAGTAGAGGGTGTACTCAATGATTGATTCGGCGACGATGAACGAGGAGATTGCTGCTTGAGTTGCTCTAGCTTCTGCTGATTTGGAGTTAGCTGCTTCTGCTGCTGTTGAGAAGGATTTGCTTTCAGTTGCTCCAATTTCTGCTGATTTGGAGTTAGTTGCTTGTGCTGCTGTTGAGGAGGATTTGCTTTCAGTTGCTCTAATTTTTGCTGATTTGTCAAGTCCTGAGTTTGCTGAAGTGTAGTCTGACTTTGAGTTGATGTTGTTTGTGAGGCTTTAGTGTTGTTTTGGCTCTTTAATTCAACAGCTATGGCAGAATTGTTTTTTAATTATTAAACAGTTCCAAGATTGTGGTTACAAATTTTAACCGCCCTATCCAACTGCTACAGGTGTGTGATAACCAGATAGTTGATGCTATCCTTACCCCTGTAACTGACAAACATCTCTCTGACGCCAAAACATTTTGGGAACCTGAACTTACAGGTACGGGGAAAGAGGATGAGTACTGGAATTGGGAAGTCAAAAGCCGAATGGCAAAACTTTTGCCGGGAGATGAACTCTATGCCATCGAATGTGAAGGTATGACTCAAGGCTTGATGCTTATTGATGTTTTGAAAAAACGTTGTCAAATTCAATCCCAACTTAGACGAAGATTGGTATACGTAAGTGCGTTAGCAACAGCCCCTTGGAATCGTCCCGCCATCAATAACCCTCCTACATATAAAGGCGTGGGTAGCAACCTCATTCATTTTACTATTGCTCGTAGCTATGAGTTAGGATACCAGGGGCGTATTGGACTCCATGCTCTACAAGCGTGCGTTAGGATTTTACAGAAAGCTAAAAGTAGGACTCCTCGATTACGGTTCCGATCCTGACGAACCAGATAACCTTGTTTATTTTGAAACCTTAAGGAGAGATTCATGACTCAATCCATCCCTTCGCCATCAGACTCTACAATGGATGATGTAGCAAAACATCAACAGTTGATAGAATTTGTCGCTGCTGAGGATGCTGCTAACGGTGAAGTGAGCTGTGGTCAGATGGTAGGTAATAACTTTTCAGCGTATCTAGAGAATCGCAGCATCAACATCAACGATAATAATCTCAGAAATTTACTCAGGGAACACTTAGGACACGTTCTGACTGAAAGCGACTTTGACTTGATTATCTCTCAAGTTAGCCGAAGAATCGAATCATTAGTTATGGGAGTAGATATAGTAACTACAAATCAACCTGTAAACGATACCTCTCTAGTTGAACATATTCCTAAACATTGTCTCCAACAACTGTTTTACTCTGAGTTAGGCAAGTTTTTACCTGAAATTTCTATTACACAAATTCTTCAGTTTACACGCCAAGCGATTCATAAATCGGTACTTCAACCGCACCATACTTGGCCAAATCCTATTTGGGTGTTGACAACAAGTGAGAAACTGTACATCGCTCAAGCAGCTAACTTAGAGGGTACTGTTGCGATGGTACGCACCCAGTACCCAGAAGTGGTGGGAACATTGGAAGTCGTAACTGTGGGTGGTGTACTTGCACCTAATCAAATCATTGCTTTAGAGTACAGTCAGTTTCTATCAAGTACTTAAGATATAGGATACAAGCGGTGATTGTTGCACTGAAGCGGGGAATTGCCAGTCTCTAGTTTTAGGTGCGAGACCTGTACCAAAGGACAGTTTACTGCTGTTCAGTCTAGCAACTCAAAACTGAATCCTGAGTCAGTGACACAGTTGGCTTAATTTTGTCCCGGTGTATTGGGATTGTTAGACGCCCCATATTTATAACTGAATTCAAGTGCATTGCAAAAGCTATTGAGCCTAGAAAGCAAAGCATTGTAGTAAGAGTAGGCATCGGAGCGCTCATGAAGAAGACGGGCATACAAGGTCAGTTCAGGCTCTGGGGCTAGACGATCTTTTGGGATGTCTAAGCCTGCTTCGGTTAAGCGCGTTGCTGCGATCGCAACTAACAAAGATGCAACTGTATTCGTCTTGCCATTATGAAGATCGTCTATTCCTGATATGATTAACTCTGCTCCTGGCAACTCCTCTAGATTCATGATTGACCTTCCTCTGGTTTACCTTCATTTCGCTCGATAAAGTTCTCGACCCTGCTTCTAAGCATATCAGGAGCGAGAGAAGGGAATCGGATTAATTCGGGTGCAATGGCTTCAAAGCAATCACGTAACTCTCTCAAGGAAAATAATCTCTGCGCGTACATGGCTTGAACATCGTCTCGGTCACGGTCAAATCCTCTGGATAGTTTAGAAAGGGCTTGGGCTGTGAAGTCATAATGGTAAAACGAGATTTTACCTCGTTTGCCAATGAATACGCTTCGATCGCGCCACCCTGGAAGAGGAGGTAAGAAATCCTGAGGGGAAGCCAGTTCGATATTGATGTTCAATTCTTGTTTGATTTTGGCAATTGCTTGAAAAATACCTGGGGGTTCAGGGTCTAGACGAATATCAACATCAACCGTGGAATTACGCCATCCAATCAGTAGGGCACTAGCACCACCTGTAAAGTAAATGCATCCCGAACCTTCAGCTTCTCTACCCAAAGCTTGCATAAGTCGCTCTATCTTCTCAGAGTTAACATTTGGACGCATATTTTTTGCCGTGATTCGCTTCCTTAACCAGTGTTGGCAAAGCCGATCTTCGAACGACCTCTATAATAAGTGTATAGACAAATAGCAGGCGCTTTTACAGGGAACAATTATCGCACGGAAAAGAACTTTACCAGAAAGGTGCCAAATCTTGAATTGCAGTTCTGGCTTCTGCTAAAGATTGCTCTCGCAGATCGGAGTTGAGTGCATTGGCATGGATGAACTGAATATCTGTAATACCAATGAAGTTAAATACAGTTCTCAAAAAAGGTTCTTGGAAATCCTGGGAAGCAAACGCAGAACCGGGGCGAAAATCGCTGCCGCGAGCCGTAATAACTAGCATCTTTTTGTGGTTGACTAACCCCTTGAACCCGTTGTCATCGATTGTAAAAGTGCGTCTGGGACGGACGATGTAATCAATGTAGGATTTGAGAACAGCCGGAATGCTGAAGTTATACATGGGGGTAGATAGAACGTAGCGATCGGCAGCCAAAAACTCATCGATTAATGTATCTGAGAGTTTGATAGCTGCTGCTAACTCTGGCGTGTATTGGTCTGACACTGTAAACTTTGCCTTCACCCAAGTTGCATCAATATAAGGTACAGGATTTAACCCTAAATCTCTGTGGAAGATTTGTGTTTCAGAATGATGACTGCTCCACTTTTCCATAAATTCTTGAGCCAGCGTCCGCGAATGGGAGTATTCATAACGAGGACTAGTATCAATCTGTAAAATACGAACCATATAATCCCTTCCTCCAAATAGATTGTGTTGAATTTAATTACCTAGTAGCGCTGGATATCCTCAGATGTTGGGTTCTTTTACGGTTTGAAACTGCATCCAGGTAATGGCTGCAACTATCAGAAATCCACCCAAAATCTGCATTAGGCTCAGGGTTTGACCGAACCAAACCCATGCCAATACACCCGCTACGAAAGGTTCTAGCGTGGCAGCGATCGCCGCCCGTTCTGCCTGAACTCGCTGGATACACCAAAAGAACAGCAAATAAGGCAGCAAATTACCTGCCAAACCAACATAAAAAACGCTGAGGATATTCTCCGGTGCAAAAAGCCTCCAGGGAATTCCTTGAGTCAATTGATAGGCAATCCAAAAAAGACTGGCGATCGCAAACACTTTCAACATCACGCCAATCGTTTCCCGAGATGCACTCACCTGCTCGCTCAGCACAATGTAAGCTGCAAAAAAGACCGCTGTGCTCAATCCCACCAGAATCCCAAACCAGTCTACAAGTTCTTTGCTGACGAGTAAATTAGAAACAAGCATTATGCCAACAATTGAGAGACTCAGCGCCACCAGAACAGGGCGAGAAGGCAAACATCGGGAAGTCAGCGCAGTCCATAGAACCACCAGAATAGGAGCGGTAAACAGCAGCACGATCGCAACAGCCACAGGTAGGCGTTGAATCGCCAAGTAATCGGCACCGACTAAGCCAACCAGAATCAGTCCCAGGGCAAATTGTTGACGGTCGAGCGGTCTAGCGTGAGAGCGACCAAATAAGCTATCCAGAATAGCAAGTCCAAAGGTGGCGATCGTTGCGCTTGCTCCCGCCAACTCAAATGGTTGCACGCCTGCAAGGAATAAGCGGTTGGCAACATTTGCCGCGATCGCCCAAGCAACAACAGTCAAGAGCATTGCCAAAAGCCCGATGAGATGAGGCGAAAACTGGCTGATTCTAAAACGAGATTTCCAGGGTACATGAGGCGATTTTATTCCCATCATTTTAGCCTCAAAGGTAGTTTTTATTCATTTTGGATTTTAGATTTTAGATTTTGGATTGGATATTGCGATCCACGGCAAAGCGCAATTTATGCCCGTGTGTAGTTTAATATTTGATAGTTGAAATTTTAACTGCTGCTTATCTTCTTACCTCGCTCCTTCTCGATCGCAAACTCTTCAGCTATAATTGCATTTGCAATAATTGCATTTAAAACTAAATTTATAGTAGTATGCAATAATTGAAATTGCAACTACTTTTGGAGAAATTCTTTTGACACCCATTTGAAAGATGGTTGGGAGATCGATTCAGTCAAGACTATCTCAATCCAAAATCCACGCATCTAAAATCCAAAATCCACCGATGGCAAAGCAGCGATTAGACGAAATGCGAAACTCCACTTGGCGACTGTTTCTGAGTGCTCAAATCCAAGTGGTCGAGAAGATTCAAGACAAACTATCAGCTGCCGACCTGCCGCCGTTGGAATGGTATGATGTGCTGTGGGAACTCAAAGAAGCTCCCGATCGGCGTTTACGATTAAGCGAACTGGCAGAGCGAGTGCTGTTGAGCCGGAGTAATCTCACCCGTTTGCTCGATCGCTTGGAAAAAAATGCATTATTGCAGCGTCAATCCTGTCCTAGCGATCGCCGGGGTACTTTTGCTGTCTTAACTGAAGCGGGTGCAGCAATGCAAGAGAAAATGTGGGCTATTTACTCTGAAGGAATTGCAGAATATTTTGGCGAGCGACTGAGTGATGAAGAAGTCAAAGTCATGCAGCAAGCACTAAAAAAAATTCTTGGAGAAAACTCCACTCACAGGTAGAGACGGCACTATACTATTTGGAAGGACTGCCCTAACGTTTTTGGATTTGGAAGAGATTCGCCATTTTCCAAAGCTGTTTCGATTAACAGTTCTAGCACTTGTTGAGCATTTTCGTCGGGTAGTGGCAGACTTGCTCGATACCTGGAGCCGGGAGACAGTAGACTTGGATGGGAAAGCGATCGCAACAGCCCTGGCAACAGCAGCTTACTGCGAACAAGCAGCCTACCCGATCCAGAACACGCAATCAAGAGATCGCCTTTCTCAATTGAAGGCGTTGTGGTTTCGCCAACCACATAATCTTGAAGCCCCAGATGCATAAGTCGCATAGCAGCCATCCGAATAGCGAATCCACTGCGCCCTTCCCCTTCAACAAAAATACGCTTGGTATTAAGGATGGCTTGAATCAATTGCGCGATCGCTCCATAGTTAAGAGTTTTCAAAACTCTCGTATTTTCATTAAGAATGAGGTCGAGCGCTTGACTCAAATTAGTCTCAACGGTAGCGGTGATAGTTGTGTCATGACTTGTTTGTTCTATTCTTTCATTCGCCATACTTTTTACTCTACAGAACCTATCCAATGCTGTTCATCACCACCTTTGTAGGACTTACGCATAGCCCCCCTTTTTAAGGGGGGCTAGGGGTCCCCTCTGGGGTTGGGGGGAAATGGGGGGATCTACAACATCTGGAATACAAGAAAATATGTTGAGTTTGCGTAAGTCCTGTTTTGGATAATCTAGGCGATCGAATTAATGAACGGCTAATTTTTTGGTATGTTCTAAGCCAGTGAAGACATAACCAAAATTTGGCAATCGTTGTGCGAAAATACTACCCATTTGCGGAGCCGTGGGTAAAGTCCAGTCTTTTTGCAATTCTGCAGCTACTGCTATTGTATTGATGCACTTTACACCCGCCTGACTCATGCGAGCGATCGCAGCATTTTGAGCAGTTTGATTCCATGTCCCGGAAGCATCAATAACAGCGTAAACATCGTAGCCAGCACCAACGGCTGAAATTGCAGGAAATGCCAAGCAAACATCCGTTGTCACACCTGCCATAATCAGTTTGCTGCGATTAGTTTGCTCAACAGCAGTCACGAAATTTGGATCGTTCCAAGCATTGATGATGACTCGGTCAATAATCGGTACATTTGGTAAGGTTTGAATCAATTCAGGAAATAAAGGTCCGTTAGGACCATTTGGATTGCTAGTCGTTAAGAGTGTCGGGAGATTGAACAGCTTTGCAACTTCAGCTAAGTAAAGCGCATTATTTTTTAGATTCACTGGATCGATATCGGTGATTCCAAAGGATAATGTCCCAACCTGATGATCGATCAACAGCATAGCTGCATTATCAGGTGTTAGTTGTTCGTAGAACCGGAAATCTGTAGAGCGTTCGGTTGCCATCTTGTTTATTTCTCCTAAAGAGTTTTGGTGCAATACAAATTCTTACGAATTTCACCTAAAGAGCGAATTCATTGGAATTTTATATAGAAAGCAATACTGCCGTCTTCTCTATTTTTTTGAAAATTGTTCAATTCTTTAGAATCTTAAAAAAAACTAAATCTCCCTACTACTCCTGTCGATACTTACTAGGTGTAACTCCTGTCAGTTTGCGGAACTGTTTGGTAAAATGACTTTGATTGACGAAGCCACATTCAAGCGCAACATCAACAATCGGGACATCTTGTCTCAACAACTCCTTTGCTCGTTCAACTCGTTGTTGTAACACGTACTGATAAGGAGAAACACCTAGCGATCGCTTGAACATATCGCAAAAATAGCACTGGCTCATCCCCAGTAACTCCGCGAGAGTAGCAAGGTTAATATTGGTGTGCAAATGTGTGTGAATATACTCTATGACTTTCCTAAAACTAGCTTTTGGTATTTCATGACTCTGTTCATTAATAGAGTGCTGACGAGAAGAATATTTTCTCAATAGATGTATACATAAAGAATTTTTTAAGGAATCGATAAAAAGTTGATTGTCAGCTTCCCCCGACTCTAATTCTGCTTTCAAAGCCAATCCGATTCCATAAATAAGTGGGTCTGGTTGGGAAAACTGGGGTATAATCTCAACTCGATCTGGATCGACGGATTCGTAGGCTATGTGAGAAACAAATCTTGGATTGAGTGCGAGAATGAGGAGCTTAGTATCCTCACCACTATAAGACCAATGGGATACATTAGCAGGTACAATCGCCATCTCACCTAACTTGCGGTCTTCATGCTTGTGGATATTATCCAATCGTCGCTCCGAACCGAGTACATCTTTGAGTTGTATTCCAATAATATGATTGACGCAAGAATGTTCTGGTGTTTCATTCTGTGGGTTTTGTAGGTAAACCAAGCTGATATTTGCCCATTGTGTACTGTAGCTAGATAATGTAGGTTGATGCGAAGAAACTTGACTCACAGACTCTTTTCGACTGGCATCAACAATTATTTCTTTTTTCTTCATAAGTGGCTCTTTGTGGTATTTTGATTACATTATGGTTAACTATTCCCTTACAAGTTTACAATGTCTTTTTAGGCAATAGGTTTCCGTTTGTGAAAGTGAGTGACAAGGGTAATAGACAAAAATATGTCAGACAACAAAGAATTTTCAGACGAAAAAAGCTCTTCCATTAAAAATATTTTGATTATAGGTGCAAGCGGCTATATTGGCGGAGCACTGTGCCGTCGGTTTTCTCAAACACAAGATTTTGCCGTATTGGCACTTGTGCGTCCAAGTAGTGATATTGAGGGTATAAAGCCTTTCTGCAAGGAAATAATCCGCTCTCAAGAGGTAGAAATTTCCAGCAATGATGTTATTAGAGCAATTCGTAAGCATGATATTACAACGGTAATTAATGTAGCGTGGCACATGCCTCTAGAATCAACCAAAGAAGCTCAATTCGCTCGTGACCGTATACCATTAGAAGCCGCTTTACACGGTGCTAGTGCAGTTTCACCAGATATTCATGTAATTACAACTAGTGGGAATTTCTCTTTGATTACCGCCAATGGAGGACGAATAACAGAAATACCTCCGCCAAAAGGTTATACACTGCCCGAATATTTAGTATGTCTTGACTTACTCGCAGGTGTAAATGCGTTGAAAGATGGGCTAGTAGAAGAGTATATCAGCAATGGAGGTAACGCCTCGATTGTGTATCCTTCATCAGTGTATGGTTGGGCACCAACTCGTGGCGGTTTCTGGGATTTTGCAATTCAGCAGTTCATTACAGGGAAACCATACCAAGGCTCTCAGCCATTTCCACCAGATTTTATGACAGCGTGGATTCATGTTGAAGATTTAGCAGACTGCTACATTGCCGCAGCGCTCAAAAGCTCTAAAGGAGGACATTACCTTGCTGCGCCTGAAAATTTGAGTATTAGCCAGGTGGCAACTTTGTTTGCCCGGGCTGCGAGGGTAGAATTTATTGCGCCAGTCTTTGAAAACAAAGACAAAGTTATATTTGATGATTCTCATACCAGAGAAGTACTTCAACTTCAATGGAAGTATAAAGTGGCTGATGAGGTGAAAGGTTGGGTAGAGAGAATAAAAGAGTTAGGAACTTATTTTTTAGAGTAAATAAGGTGAGAGATTTGCCACACTCGTAGTTGCTAGCATTTGAAAATTATGGTGAAATAAATCAAGTCCGCTTACTGAAAGTCAACAAAAATGTCTAATATTGGTTTGATTTTACTAGCGGCTGGTGCATCCACTCGCATGGGTACACCAAAGCAATTGCTACAGTACCAACAGCAGAGCTTGCTTCGCCATATGGTTGAGGTAGCGGTGGCTTCAGTCTGCAACCCCGTTATCGTTGTGTTGGGAGCATATGCTGACCGCATTCGATCGGAGATAGAGTTATCCAATGTACGAATTGTTGAAAACCATTGCTGGTCTGAAGGTATGAGTACTTCAATTCGGTCTGGGATAGAAGCCCTCAATGAGGATGTGGATGCTGTTGTGTTGATGCTGTGCGATCAGCCATTCGTTTCTACCCAAATCATCAATCAACTTGTTAATGTCTTCTGGGCTACAGGTGGACAAATTGTTGCTTCAGAATACGGAGGAGTCCAAGGTGTACCAGCATTATTCAAACGCACTTTGTTTGCAGAATTACTGACACTTAGTGGTGCTGCAGGTGCAAGACAGGTGATTAAACAAAATGCTAGGGAAGTTGTCAGTCTTCCTTTTCCAGAAGGTCTATTCGATCTCGATACCCGCGACGACTACGAGCAGTTTCAAAAGCTTATCGCTGATAACCGATTGTGCATCTAGTCTGTGGCAAGAGGTAAAAATAAGAACAAAGAGGAAGGTTCTTATAAGAGGTTTTCGATATCCCTTGCACCGTGAAGGACGCGGACAACTTCGATACCATTCTCAATGGGGACATAAAAAATGACTTAGTTTCCGACTGGGAAGCTACGCAAATTGTTACCTAGGTCAATTCGCTCGCGCCCTATGTAGGGTGAATTCGACAGAAGTTTGAGCTTTCGGTCAATCTCATTAAGAACCCGGTCGGCGGCAACTTCGTTGTTCTGCCCAATGTAATCCCAAATGTCGATGAGGTCAACTTCTGCCTCTGGTGATTTGATGACTTGTCCCACAGATTACACTCCATTGTTGCGCCGTGAAGCAACCCTTTTACGTCCCTCAGCTTTGATATGCTCCATATCAAGCGGAGTACCCTCGCCTCGCGCTAGAGAATCGAGTCCTTTCTGTACCTCTAGACGAAGTTCCTCAAGACGGAGCACGCGCAAATCCTCTCGTTCCTTGAGAAGGCGAAGTCCCTCGCGGATGACCTCGCTTTGCGATTGGTAGAGTCCGGAGTCAATGAGATTGGCAACGAATTTATCCAGAGTTTCGCCAAGATGTACGTTCATAATACGGTACTTTTGAAGTAATGAGTCTCTGTTTCCGATTTTGGCACTACTAACAATAGTTGGCAACTTGGATCTAATTTATGATGAAAACCTAGAATTCATAGATGAGAATTGGCAATTAGATATTGATTCTCCTTTTTTGGACATTAAACAAGTCTTACAAGAGTCAGTAAAGCAAAAAGTTTTTTCCAAAAGGTAATTGTCGAATATTTTGTAGCCTAAAATACTTTTTAATCCCAAATTTGTTAACCACTTAACAGAGTATGTATTAAGATTACTTATGCATAACTAGTTGCAAATTATTGATATTAACTCGATGGAAGATAAATACCTTGAACGACTTGATATTTATTCTTGGCGTAGGCGTAGCCTGCCCCAGGCATCGCTCTTGGGAAAAACTTTTTGGTTTACTGAGAGTAGTCGCTCAGTAATTCTGAGCAAGCTACAGGTCAAAGACCGTATCCAAGCAGTGGTAACGTGATTATGATGTGGACAAACGAAAGTTAACAAAGTTGTGCGAGCGCTTCTGAATAATCATGAATTCTCCAACGATTGTTAACGTCTTCTGGGATACAGGTGGACAAATTGTTGCTTCAGAATACGGAGGAGTCCAAGGTGTACCAGCATTATTCAAACGCACTTTGTTGGCAGAATTACTGACACTTAGTGGTGCTGCAGGTGCAAAACAGGTGATTAAAAAATATGCTAGGGAAGTTGTCAGTCTTCCTTTTCCAGAAGGTCTATTCGATCTCGATACCCGCAACGACTACGAGCAGTTTCAAAAGCTGATTACTGATAACCATTTATGCATTTAGCCACTTACTGAAAAGACAAAAAATTCAGAGACGATCACTTTCTGGTCACATTTGTTGTTTACATTCAAGATAACGCAGACAACGCAAAAATCTTGGTTCATCAGAACTTTTTGAGCAGCAAATGGCTTCCAATCAACTCCAACAAGCTACTGGTACATTTCCTAACCGTGAAAGTGCGGTACAGGCACTTGACAAATTGAGAAGTATTAACTTCCCAATGCACAAAGTGTCTGTAATCACCAAAAAACCTGAACTTGATAGTGCTGACACAACTGAAAATAATCTGACTCCAGCAAAAGGTGCGACGGCGGGTGGGGTAGCAGGAGCTACGGCGGTAGGTTTACTTGTTTTAGGCGGAGGTTTTGCTGCGTTGCTAATTCCTGGAATTGGTTCGGCACTGACAGCAAGATCTATTTTAATAGCTCTTTTGGGAAGTGCATCTGCTGGTGGTCTTATTGGCGCAGTACGGGGTTGGTTTTTTCCTGAAGAAGTCGCTCAACTCTACAATGACCCAGTCTACCAAAAAGATTATTTGTTGACGCTAAAAGGTACACAGGAGGATATCTGTCGTGCCGAACCTATTTTAAAACAGTGCAACATTCAGAATTGGCGTGTTTTTGATATTTCCATAAATTGAAGGGATTAAGCCAATTAAGCGACGCATTTACTAGATTTTGGAGCCGATATGCCAGTCACAGCTACTAAGGATTTATTGAAAAACGAATGGCACACTCTCTCTACACGGGAAGTGGCAGGGCATTTAGACAGTGACCGTGAAAATGGTCTAACCTCTGATGAAGTAGCCAATCGGCAAGAGCGTTTTGGTGCTAATCAACTGTCTGGTCAGGAAAAGAAAAGCCCCTGGTTACGATTTCTGCTGCAATTTCATCAGCCTCTACTGTACATTTTGTTAGTAGCTGGAGCCATCACAGCTTTACTTCAAGATTGGGTAGATGCTTTTGTGATTTTTACTGTGACACTGCTTAACGCAATTATTGGGTTTATCCAAGAATCCAAAGCGGAGAGTGCGATCGCCGCCTTGGCAGAGATGACAACCACAGAGGCGTCTGTGATGCGCGACGGTCAAAAATCACGTGTTTCCTCCAACAAGTTAGTACCAGGTGATTTAGTTTTGCTGTCTTCCGGTGACCGAATACCAGGCGATTTGCGGCTCATCGTAGTCCGGGACTTACAAGTTGATGAGTCAGCTTTAACTGGGGAATCTATTCCGGTTGAGAAAGCAGTTGAGCCACTTGAAACAGAAGTCCCACTGGCAGAGCGAACGAATATGGCATATGCTGGCACTCTGGTGACCTCTGGACAAGGAAGCGGCATTGTTGTGGCGATCGGCTCCACAACTGAGACAGGCAGAATCTCACAGTTGATCGATCGAAGTACAGATTTAGAAACACCCCTGACGCGCAAGATTGATAGATTCAGTCAAAAAGTGCTTTACGCGATCCTGGTACTAGCTGCTTTAACGTTTGTAGTTGGTTTAGGACGGGGAGAATCTTGGGTTGATGGCTTTAAAGCAGCTGTTGCTCTAGCAGTCAGTGCAATTCCAGAAGGGTTACCTGCAGTTATCACAATTACTTTGGCGATTGGTGTCTCCCGCATGGCTCGTCGTCATGCGATTATCCGGAAATTGCCAGCTGTTGAAGCTTTAGGCAGTACGACTGTTATCTGTTCTGATAAAACTGGTACACTTACTGAAAACCAGATGACGGTTCAAGATATCTTTGTCAGCGGTAGGCATTATGCAGTGAGTGGCGTGGGTTATGCTGCTGACGGTGAAATTTTATTGGATGAACAGCCCGTTGATGTGAGGGAGGATTCGGCTTTACATGAATGTTTACTCGCAGGGCTGTTGTGCAATGATGCTCACTTACAAGAACAAGACGGACAGCTAGTGGTGGCTGGAGATCCAACAGAAGGAGCATTGATTGTCGTCGCTGGTAAAGCAGGGTTGAGCCAGTCAATTCTTGATTCTGAAATGCCTAGAGTAGATTCTATACCATTTGAATCTGAATTTCAATACATGGCGGCTTTGCACAAAACCAATTCAGGCAAGGTTATCTATGTTAAGGGTTCAGTGGAAGCAATTTTGCATCGCTGTCATCAGATGCTTGACATAAGGGGGGAAATGTCACCGCTAGACCCCAAACAGGTAGAGCACCAGGCAAATGCAATGGCACAAAAAGGTTTACGAGTGCTAGCTTTTGCCAAAAAACCTGCAACAGCTAACCAAAATTCTGTAGCTCGTTCTGATATCAATGAGCAACTGATTTTGCTGGGTTTACAGGGTATGATTGACCCTCCTCGACCTGAAGCAATTAGTGCCGTGAAAGCCTGCCAAGATGCAGGGATTCAAGTCAAGATGATTACGGGGGATCATGCCTTAACTGCCGATGCGATCGCTCAAAAAATTGGTATAAAAAAAGGTGCAACATCTCGTGTTTTCACCGGACAGCAATTAGCTCAGATGAACGAGCAGGAACTTGCTCAAGCGGCAGAAGATAGTATGGTTTTTGCCCGTGTCGCACCGGAACAGAAACTACGGCTGGTTGAAGCTCTACAATCCAAAGGCGAAATTGTGGCAATGACGGGGGATGGTGTCAATGATGCTCCCGCTCTACGTCAAGCAGATATTGGTATTGCTATGGGGATGGCTGGGACTGAAGTTGCCAAGGAAGCAGCTGACATGATCCTGACTGATGATAATTTTGCCTCAATACAAGCTGCTGTTGAAGAAGGTAGGACAATTTATCGAAATCTGCTCAAGGCGATCGCCTTTATCTTACCGATCAACGGCGGAGAATCCATGACGATTTTGATTGGTATGCTTTTTGCCGAAACCCTGCCCATTATACCCGTGCAGATACTGTGGCTCAATATGGTAAGTTCTATTGCCCTCTCCTTACCATTAGCATTTGAGCCAAAATCTCCTCAAGCCATGCGCTTATTACCACGTAACCCCAATGAACCTTTACTTTCAGGCAGTTTGCTCAAGCGCGTCGTGGCAATTTCTATTTTTAACTGGATTGTCATCTTTGGTATGTATGAATGGATACTAAGAGCAACGGAGAACATGAATTTAGCCCGTACAATGGCAATTAATGCTTTAATTGCAGCAGAAATCTTCTATCTACTGAGAATCAGCCGATTCTTACCCTCAGTTTTTGCTCTTGCTCGGGGAAAAACGAAATCTATTGGTTATGCACCCGCAATTGGTATTATCACTGTTGTCATTTTGCAAGTTCCTTTCAGTCAGTGGAGCGTTATGAATCAAGTATTTGGTACTGCACCACTGAGTTTAACTCAAGTTTTAATTTGCGTTGGGGCAGGCTTACCTATGATTGTTTTAGCCCTCTTGTTAAAGCGTTTTGCTCCTTTGGATTAAGCAGATGGAAGCAATAAAGTTATAGAAAACTGAGCAATCAGGTAGGACTAGCTCTTTCAAGGTGAACCAAAAACCTGGAAAATCATACCCAATTTTCAATATTTGACCTTCGCGCTCTTCGTTCCTTTACGGTTTAAAAGAATTTTTTATACCATGAAGACACGAAGAGCACCTTAATCTTTCGACTTGCACCTTGAAAGAGCCGATCTTATCAAGATTCAAAATCTGTAGAGTAGTCTCCTCGACAAACAAAGGAAGCAATGAAGTTAAACGTGATTAAGTGGCGAGCGCTATGGTGGACTATTTCAGGAATCATTATCTTGGTCGGATTGATAGCAATGGTAATCTCTTGGCAGCAGCTTGGGACACCTCTAAGACCCAGTCTTGATTTTACGGGCGGCACCCGGTTGCAGTTTGAACGAGATTGTACCCAACCTAATGCCTGTATTAGTCCGATTGATACTGCTTCTGTACGTAATGTCTTGATAAGTCAGGGTTTACAGGCGAACAGTAGCATTCAAATTCTGGGTAGTGACCAACAGGCTGTCTCAATCAGCACGGTACCTTTGAGTAGAGAGCAACGAATACAGCTACAAACTGCGCTCAGTGAAACAATTGGTGTCTTTGATCCTCAAAAGACTCAGGTTGATAGTGTTGGACCTGTCCTAGGTCGTCAGCTTTTCAACTCTGGACTACTGGCTCTATTGGTTTCTTTTGTCGGAATCACTGTTTACCTCAGCTTCCGATTTCAGTTCGATTATGCCTTCTTTGCCGTTATTGCTCTCTTCCACGATATTTTAGTGACGGTTGGCATTTTCGCCCTTTTGGGACTGGTTCAGGGGATTGAAGTAGATAGCTTATTTATTGTTGCCCTGCTTACCATTGTGGGTTTCTCGGTCAATGACACCGTGGTGATCTATGATAGAGTGCGGGAGAATATTAAAATGAATCCTAGTAGGTCGTTCGATGGAGTTGTGGATGACGCTGTAAATCAAACTTTAACCCGCTCTATCAACACCAGTTTCACAACCTTACTGCCTTTGATAGCCATTTTTTGGTTTGGTGGAGAAACGCTGCAAAACTTTGCCTTAGCACTCATGGTTGGTTTTACCGCAGGCGTTTATTCCAGTATTTTTATTGCAAGTACACTACTAGCTTTGTGGCGAAATCGCAATGGAACTTCGCCTTTGCTCCTTTCAGGAGATTCAAACGCAGGTGGTGGAAGCTCAAAGCAATAAAGCTTTACCAATTTGCGTTTTCAATTTCGGTTTATTCGTAACGGGCGATCCCTCTTCTGTCACTCCGTAGAGAAAAAATTTCCTATCTACCCTGAATCCTATTAAGTACTATCACTTTCTGCTCACATTTGTTGTCAAGACTGGAGATAAATCAGGTAATGGCAACAGCCTTTACGGATCATCAGTACACTTTTTGAAAGACACAATGTCCAATCAACTTCAGCACGCCGTTGGTGTATTTCCTAGCCGTAGAAGTACGCTACAGGCACTCAACGAATTGAGCAGTAATGGCTTTCCCATGGAAAAAGTTTCTGTCATCACCAAAAAAACCAAACTTGATGAGCAATCTGATGGAGTGGATATGAGTGAGCCCGCTCTCACTCCATCTGAAGGTGCGGTTGCGGGTGCGGTGGCTGGCGCTACGACAGGAGGTTCACTTGCCTTAGTCGGTGGTCTAGCTGCTTTGCTCATTCCTGGAATTGGTCTGGCGCTAGCAGCAGAATCTATTCTACTCATCCTTTTAGGGACTGGAGCTAGTGCAGCAGCTGGTAGTCTGGTTGGTGCGCTACAGGGTTGGTTTGTTCCCAAAGAATTCGCCCAACTTTATAACAACAGAGTCTTCCAAGGTAATTATTTGATGACGCTAGAAGGCACAAAGCAAGATATTCGTTATGCAGAACCTGTTCTAAGGCGTTGTGGTATTCAGGAGTGGCGCGTTTTTGACATTCCTATGAATTGAAACAATTAAGTATTGGATTAATGACAACGCTACTTAAGCGGCAGAAAAATTTGAAAAGTTGACCCTTTCTCTACTATACTTTTGGTACTAATATGACCACCATGTGCAAAGACGATTTGCTGGACAATTGCTAACCCCAAACCATATCCACCAGTTTTGCGCGTTCGCTTTTTATCAACTCGATAAAATCGCTCAAAAATATGTGGCAAATCAGCTTCGGGAATACCGATTCCATTGTCTGTAACTTGAATTACAGCCCAATTTGACTGAATGAACAGCTGCAACTGAACTTGACCGTCGGCGTTCGTATATTTGCAGGCATTATTGAGCAAATTAACTACTGCTTGACGCAGCAACTCTGCATCACCCAGTACATTCACACTATCAGTTGGTAAAGTATAAGTTAGATTAAGATGTTGTCCAGCTTCTTGTGTTGTATAATTATCTGCTATCTCTCCTAGCAAATTCCTCAAGTCAACTTCAAGTAAAGATTCAGCAGATAATCGACCTGCATAACGCGCCAAAACAAGTAGATTATTCACTAGAGTGCTCATTGACTTAGCGATATTAAAAATCTTCTCGAAGCGCTGACGCTGCATTTCGAGACTACTAGATTGAGAAATTAATCCGTATTGGGCATTGCTGGTAATAGCTGACAGAGGCGATCGCAATTCATGGGAAGCATCAGCTGTGAAGCGTTGTAGCTGGTTGTAGCTTTCACGAATCGGTTGCATAGCTAGCCCTCCTAGGAACCAGCCAGCCAAACCTATTATTCCTAAAGTTACTAGCACTGTCAAAAGCAAAACTAACCGTAACTGAGCTAGATTATTCTGAGCGGATGTCAAGGGGATTGCAACTTGGAGATAGCCGATTAACAAACTATCCTGGTAGACGGGCAGTGTTAACTGACGCAGCCAAATAGTATCTAGCGTTGCTCTTGAAGAAGGAAGCGCGGTTTTGATAGTGTGAAATCCAGGAGTGATTGCTAAATGCGCCTCTGGAGCAGCACCGAAAAATTGCACAATTTGCCCTTTGGTATCGTACCAACGCGCATATACAGCTTCACTCCCCAAGGGAGGCACGTTACTCCCAATAAACGGCACATTTTCCAGATCCAGTTGTCGCTGGCGCGGATCGTACCTCGCGTTCACTGCTATCAGCCTAGATTTTTGGTAGAGTAAGCGATCGAGATCCTTTAACTCGTTAAAGACTGCTTGGTAGTAAAGTACTCCTGCAAAAACGACCAAAATACTCCCCATTGTTAAGGTAAACCACTGAGCTAAATTGCTACGACTACGATGAAACATCACGCTTATGCCAGAGGTAAGATACGTGGAAAAGAAGATTTATTTGTTATCAAACCAAGTTTATTGTCCTATGTCTTTATCTCACTGGTTGCAAAAACTGCACTCTTTAAAGATAGAATTTTTGTTGCCTCTGCCACTGCTTTTAATTGCTTTTGGACTGGGTGGTGAATCGTTGACAAACCTGCTATTGAACCGTTCGTATAGTACAGCAAACAAGCTTCAAGCTGATACACATACGGTAAAGACACCAATTGTATTCAACGTGTTAGTAACCGAAGCTGAAATTGAAAAAGAGCAAGAATTTACCCTAGTTGAACTCAAAACAACTAACTCATTACTCAAAAAATTAGAATTCGAGGTTCCAGTTACAGAATTAAACAAGGTAAAAGCTACGATCGCTCAAGAACTGGGGCTGTCTGGTGAAGTAAAAATGCAAGCTAATACACAAATGCAGGTGCGATCTACCGTCAAGGTATTAGGAATTCTCGCTGAAATTAAAAAGAAGCAAGGGTTTACTTTAGTTGAGGTCAACACAGCCAATTCCGTACTGAAAAAGTTAGAATTTGAGTTTCCAGCCACAGAATTAAGCTCTGTAAAAGCTACGATCGCTCGGGAACTTGGACTGTCCGATAAAGATGCCACAATGTTAGTCAGCTACCGGATAAAAAATTAGCACGCATTGAAAATTTTCAATTGTCCGGGAGGTTAAATCGATAACCCATACCGTAGACAGTTTTAATCCAATCTGCTGCACCAACCAACTGCAAACGTTGGCGCAACTTGCGTACTAAGACGGTTAAAGCATTGCTTTCCGGTTCCGAACCCCACTCCCACAATGCTTCTTCAATCTGCTCGCGGGTTAAGACTTGATTGCAATGACGCATCAAGTACTCTAGCAATTGAGCTTCCCGTGGTGATAATTCCACACTTACTTGATTCCGTTCAACAGTTAATTGACTCAGGTGCAATTGTAAATCAGCAACACGGAGGATATCTCCCTGCCAACTGGGCGATCGCCTCGACAGCGCACGTACCCGCGCTAATAGTTCCACCAAGTCAGCAGGTTTGACAAGATAATCATCTGCTCCTGCATCTAAACCTGTGACTTTATCCGGGGTGGTATCTTTGGCTGTGAGCATCAGCACGGGTGCAGTTTTGCCAAGAAGTCGATATTGACGACACAGACTCAACCCACTCACGGTGGGCAACATCCAGTCCAAAATTAATAGATCGTACTCTTTTTTGGACAATAACCACTGTGCAATTTCTCCGTCTTCAACACCATCCACTATATATCCAGCTTCCGATAGCACACCTTGTAATGGCTCTAATTGTTCTGGGTCGTCTTCTACCAGTAATATCCGCATAAAGTATTTTGGTTTTAGCAAGCGAAGTAAGTAGGATTACCTGCTTCTTTCATAATATAAAAACCCAATTTACGCAATTCTTCCATTAGTAATATTCTAGCGCGAAAATGTTGGTAATGTTTCGCTCTTGTGGTATGCTCCTCTCACTTGCAGCCTGGAAAGTACCTCTTAAAACGAGAAGTTTCAAAAGCTCATCACTGATAATTAATCGTGCATTTAGTTATTCACCTCACAACACAAGCTTTTCAAAATTTAGCAAAACAAAACATTTTGCGAGCTAGCTCTTAGGTATAATATGGCATCAAGTGTTGCCACCGGGTAAATATATGCGTCTTTCCCTCCATCGGAGATTAATGTCTGGGTTGGTGGTGATTGGGGCGTATGTCAGTTTTTTCATGGAATATGCTACTGCCCAAATTATACCTGACAATACATTAGGTACTGAATCGTCTGTCATTACCCCGAACGTTAGTGTTCGGGAACTCCCGGCCAGTATAATTCAGGGCGGGGCGCTCAGAGGTGTAAACCTGTTCCACAGTTTCCAAGAGTTTAATGTGGGGGAAGGTCAGCGAGTATACTTTGCTAATCCCAGTGGAATTGAAAATATTCTCAGTCGCATTACCGGAACTAACCCTTCAAAGATTTTAGGAACTTTGGGGGTAAACGGTGGGGCAAATCTGTTCCTGCTCAACCCTAATGGTATTATTTTTGGTGCCAATGCGCGGCTGGATGTAGCTGGTTCCTTTTTTGCAAGTACAGCAAGCCATTTTATCTTTCCTGATGGTAGCAAATTTAGTGCCACGAATCCCCAAGCACCGCCATTGCTGATAGTAAATCTCAAGCCAGGATTACAGTATGGGACGAGTCCACAAGGCGCAACCATTTCTAGTACCGGAAATTTAACAACGGGACAGGATTTGACGTTGGTGGCTGACAGGCTTGAGTTGCAAGGTCAACTGCGCTCGGGAAGGGACTTGACCCTGCAAGCACGGGATACGTTACAAATTCGAGATACTGTCGCTGCTCCCTTCATTGCTACAGCGAAAGGTCAAATGGTGATTCAAGGCGATCGCGAAGTTGATATTTCTGCCATTAATCATCAAAACAGCGGTTTCTTCTCTGGAAAAGATATGGTGCTGCGTGCCAATAAAATTGAAGGCGATGCTCACTATTTTAGTGGAGGAAATTTCAGAATTGAGCAGTTAAATGGTAGTTTGGGGAATTTATTCAGCCCCTTCGACCCTATTGTGCATGCCAGTGGCAATGTTAGCTTAAATAGCTACACAGGAGCATCACTGCATATTTTAGCAGGGGGAAGTGTAACTATAACCGGAGATGTTACGATCGCGCGTCCAGATACAACCGGAGATGCACTCGTCGAGAATGTACTGTTATCGGACGGTAAGACTTCAGTAACAATCAATGGCAATACTCAACAGACACTGGATATTAGAGCGGGGACAACAGCATTTGGGACTACCGGGATTGCGGGAGCAACCGATGGTTTCTCACCACTTCCGGAAACAGGTGGGCGTAGTAGTGGAAACATTTCTATCGGCGGTACAGTTATAAATTCAGGAGGAGCAGTCTTTTTAACAAACCAGTATCAACCAAATCCAACTCTTTCTGGAGGAACAATAAGTACTCAAGGGATCTACACAAGTACTGACTTGCGAGAGAGTTATGGGGGCAACATTACTATTGATGCTCGAAGCGGTATTAGTACTGGTAACTTAAACACCTCTTCTGCCTCTCCCTTTGCTCCCTCTGGTAGTGGAGGCGCGATTAGATTGCTAGCTGCTAATGGCAACATTAATGCAGGTAGTATAGACTCTTACTCTGGCTTTCCCGCTTACTTGGCTGAAGCAACAAATATTTCTGGCGATGGAGGTAATGTTAGCCTTCAAGCTATTAACGGCAGTATCACTACAAAGAATATAGACACTTCCACTTCTTCAAGTTCCCTTTCTTTATCTTCTCCCTTACCTACTTCTTCTGGAAATGGAGGTAGTATAAACATTGATGCCAATGATAATATCAGCACTGGCGGGTTAACAACTGATTCATTTACACAAGTTTCCTCATCAGCAGTTTCATCGACTTCTGGGGTTGGCGGATTAATTAGGCGAACCTCTCTCCGATAACACCCAGTATCCCAGTGGGATATTCACGCAAACTTCTGTTGGGTCTACTGGCAATGCGGGAAACTTGTCGATCGAAGCAGGACAACTGATGATTCGCGATCTCTCAGCGATCGCCGCCACTACATTTGGTACGGGAAACGCAGGTAAGATTTCTGTGCGGGCAAAAGGCGACATCTCTATTAGCAACGGCTCTATCCTCAGTGGAGTAGCTCCAGGAGCAGTAGGTGATAGCGGGACGATCGATCTCCAAAGTCGTTCGTTTTTGTTAACCTCAGGAAGTGTTGTGCAAACGCAGACTCTTGGACGTGGGAATGCTGGAAATATTCGGGTACAGGTAGCTGACTCATTCTTATCAAGGGATAACGCACAAATCCGTGGCAGTGTGGAACCAGGAGCTACAGGAAATGGAGGTGAGATTAAAATAGGGGCGCGATCGCTCTCATTATCCAATGGTGCTCAGGTTGTTACCAGTACGGCAGGCTCTGGAAAAGCCGGTGATATTACACTTAACGTATTAGAAGACATTTTTCTTTCTGGTAAGAATACTGGATTACTCGCCAGCACTAAGGCATCTGTTAGCACAAGTAATCGCGTTGCGGCAAAAGAAGATGGTGAGGCTGGTTCGCTCCTTGACTCTGCTCAAGATTTGTCCACCCAACCAGGTACAATTATCACCAGCATCTCAGGAAAACTGAGTAACGATAATGATGTTGATTTATACAAAATTTTCCTAGCTGGCGATCGGACTTTCTCAGCAACCACCATTGGTGGAACTGAAGTAGATACCCGGTTGTTTCTGTTCGATGCTAGCGGTAGGGGAATTTATGGCAATGATGCGGGTGGAAGGAGTCCTCAATCTACTTTGCCAGCAAATGATTTGTTGACTCCCTCTAACTCTGGTGTTTACTACCTGGCAATTTCTAGTTCGGATAACCTTCCTTATAGCGACAGGGGGAACATCTTCAATAACGGTGCTGGCGTTCTTGCTCCACTTCTGGACGCGGAGGGTTACCGCCCAGTCCAACCGAGCTGTTAATGGGTGATGATGTACTGGCAGACTGGGTAAAGCTGGATGAGGAAACAGCAGGAGAACAAAGGACAAGGGAAGCAAGAGAAAACATCTCCCCATCCTCAATTGTAGAGGCACAGGGCTGGGCGCTCGATACTCGTGGAAATGTAATTTTGTTTGCTCAAACGCCAAGTGTAAATCTCTACCAGCCCTTGTTTACTCCCTCATCCTGTCACAGTCACAAACCAATGCATAAGTCATAAAAAATGACATCAATCTTGTGGAACGGGCGTCCCCGCCCGTCTTAGTCACAAACCAATGCGTAAGTCATAAAAAAATGACAGAGGCTTTGACGCGAAAATGTTGGTAATATTCTGCTCTTATGCTAAACTTCTCTCACTCAAAACCGGAAAATCCATTAATTAAAATCTATGCATCGTCTTGCAACTACACCAGGAGGTTGGAATCCGTCTGTAGAAGGCGTAGTGTTCATCGAACAGCAAAGAGCACCTATTGTCCTGATTACAGCTGCAGATACGGACATTCAAACTCTATCTGTCGCTGTGACTCAACTCCCCTCTGAATTTCCACAGTTACGGGTTGTCAATCTGCTACAACTCCAGCAACAACTGACAATTGATACTTATGCTGAAGATGTATTAAGTGCAGCCGAAATTATTATTGTACGGTTACTTGGCGGTCGTGCTTATTGGAGTTACGGATTAGAAGTTGTCGAACAAACGGTTCAGCAGACAGGGGCTAAATTAATTGTCTTACCAGGAGACGAACGACCCGACCCAAATTTAATCGGTCACTCTAATGTTTCTTTAATAGAAGCTAATCGGATATGGCAGTATTTCAATGAGGGTGGTACGGAAAATTATCTTAATAGTCTGAAATTTGTCGCGACAACTTTCCTTGGTTGTACCTATACTTTTAATCCACCCCAGCCAGTCCCTCGTGTCGGAATATATTCGCCACGCGATCGCATTATTTACGAGCAACAAGAGAATAATTTCACATCTCCACACAAACTAGATCCACAATCTGGTGTTATTGGCATTATCTTTTATCGAGCGCATTATTTAGCTGGAAATACAGCAGCCATTGATGCACTTTGTCAAGCTTTAGCACAAAGAAATCTCACAGCAGTTCCTATTTTTGTCTCTTCCCTGAGAGAGCCAGATGTTCAAGCAGAGTTGTTAAAATATTGCAGTCAAAATACCGAGCTCTTATTAAATACAACGAGTTTTTCTCTAGCAAAATTAGAAGCAGAAACGCCACAAGTAGAACTTTGGGAACAATTAGATGTCCCAGTGTTACAAGTCATTCTCAGTGGTAGCAGTCGCGAACAGTGGGAATCTAGCTCGTCTGGACTTACACCAAGAGATGTAGCGATGAATGTTGCTTTACCGGAAGTAGATGGCAGAATTATTACAAGAGCAGTCTCTTTCAAAGCAGTACAAACTCAAAACCCTCTACTACAAACTGATATTGTTACCTACGAACCCGTTGCTTCTCGGATTGAATTTGTAGCAGACTTGGCTGCAAATTGGGTAAAATTACGACACACTCCACCACAAAATCGCAAAATTGCCTTGATATTAGCTAATTATCCCAATCGTGATGGACGGTTAGCTAATGGTGTGGGATTGGATACACCAGCAAGTTGCATAGAAATTCTAAAGGCTTTACAGTTAGCGGGGTATTATGTGGATAATATTCCCAATACGGGAGAGGAATTAATTCAATTATTAACAACTGGTGTCACTAACGACTTAGAGGGATATCCATTCCGAAACGTGCGACAATCTTTGTCTTTACAGAAGTATCTAGAACATTTTCATAGCTTACCTGAAGCAGTACAAGAAGGAATAAAAAATCGTTGGGGTTTCCCTGAAGAGACTGATTCATTCCCCGTTCCTGGTATACAGTTGGGTAATATCTTTGTTGGAATACAACCAGCACGGGGTTACGATCGCGATCCATCTTTGAATTATCACGCATCTGACTTAGAGCCTCCCCACAGCTATGTGGCTTTTTATCATTGGCTCGTCAAGTATTTTGGTGCAAATGCGATCGTTCATGTTGGCAAACATGGTAATTTGGAATGGTTACCAGGCAAAAGTGTAGCACTTTCTGAAAATTGCTATCCCGAAGCAGTCTTGGGAGCAATTCCTCATCTATATCCTTTTATTGTCAACGATCCGGGAGAAGGTTCCCAAGCCAAAAGACGTTCTCAAGCAGTCATTATCGACCATTTAACTCCCCCCATGACTCGTGCGGAATTATATGGCGGTTTAAACTCTTTAGAAGGATTGATTGATGAGTATTATGAAGCTCAAAGTTTAGAGCCATCACGATTACCCGCAATTAGCGATCGCATCACTCAATTGATTGAGCAAGAAAATCTCCATCAAGATTTGGGAATAGATATTTCCTGTTTTGATAAAACTACTCTTTACTCATTTCTGAACGCGGCTGATGGTTATCTTTGTGAATTAAAAGAAGCTCAAATTCGTGATGGGTTGCACATTTTTGGTCGATGTCCATCAGGAGAACAATTACGAGATTTAATTGTTGCTATTGCCAGAAATCCTGGTGTTGGTAGATTGGGGTTAACGAGGGCGACCGCAAAGGATTGGCAATTAGATTTTGACCCTTTAACTGTAGATTTTAGTCAAAGATTTGAGATTACCCCACCCCAACCCTCCCCTTGTAAAGGGGAGGGAGCCGAAGTTTCCCCCCTTTACAAGGGGGGATTAAGGGGGGTAAAAAACTGCCGAATTACAGGTGATGTTATTCAAGTCATTGAAAATTATGCATCAGACTTAGTAACTTATCTAATTGAAACCAAAGAAATACCTCAAAGCGGTGAAGCAACAACTCAAGAGTTAAAATGGATTCAAAATTATCTCCTAAAAGCACTCAAACAAACAGAGAAAGAGATTATTAATTTATTAAGAGGATTAGATGGTAAATATGTCGCGAGTGGTGCATCTGGCGCTCCAACCAGGGGAAGACCAGAAGTGTTACCCACAGGACGGAATTTTTACTCTGTCGATATTCGTGCTATTCCCACAGAAACTGCATGGGATGTAGGTCGTCAAGCAGCAGAAACATTAATAGAAAGATATACCCAAGAACACGGAGAATATCCTCAAACATTAGGTTTATCTGTTTGGGGAACCTCTACCATGCGAACAGGAGGAGATGATATTGCGGAAGCTTTGGCATTATTAGGAGTTAAACCCGTTTGGGATGGTATATCTAGAAGAGTTGTAGATTTTGAAATTTTACCTCCTTCAATTTTAGGTCGTCCGCGTGTGGATGTGACTTTAAGAATTTCCGGTTTTTTCCGCGACGCTTTCCCTAATTTAATGGATTTGTTCGATAGTGCTGTCACTGCTGTTGCTAATTTAGATGAGCCTGAAGATATAAATCCCTTGGCTGCTAAAGTGAAAACAGAAACAGAGTTTTGGCAAACCCAAGGATTAACAGCAGAACAAGCAAAAGCGCGATCGCTCTATCGAATTTTTGGTTCAAAACCGAGTGCTTATGGTGCTGGATTACAAGGTTTAATTGAATCGCAAAACTGGACAAACGAAGACGATCTAGCTCGTGCTTATATTAATTGGAGTGCTTACGCCTACAGCCGTAAAGTTGAGGGGAAATTTGCACCAGAAGCTTTTACCCAAAGGTTGCACAACATGCAAATCGTCTTGCAGAACCAAGATAATCGAGAGCACGATCTATTAGACTCTGATGATTACTATCAATTTCAAGGTGGTTTAACTGTTGCTGTCAAATCAGTTTCCAGAGAAGCTCCCGTCACTTATTTTGGTGACAATTCTCGTACTCAACAGCCAAAAGTCCGCAAGCTTACAGAAGAAATAACTCGCGTTTATCGCTCCAGAGTTGTGAATCCAAAATGGATTGCAGGAGCCATGCGTCACGGTTATAAAGGAGCCTTTGAAATGGCAGCAACCCTAGATTATTTATTTGCCTTTGATGCTACGACTAACTGTGTTGCTGATTTCATGTATCAAGGAATAGCTGAGGCTTATTTATTTGATGACAAAGTTCAACAATTTATTCAACAAAATAATCCTTGGGTATTGCGGGATATGGCAGAAAGATTATTAGAGGCTCACCAACGAGGTTTGTGGGAGAATGTGTCAGGAGAAATTATTGATAAATTGCGTTGTTTAGTCAATGAAGCAGAAGGGGTAATTGAAAGTCAGTTTTAAATTGCACTGTCTTGCACTTTCTTCAGGTAGTGTAGATTATAATTAAGAGTCTACACTCAGGTTGCATACTCAAAACTACAAATGTAGTTGGAGTAATAAATTTTATGTCCGAGAAGTATACACATAGTAGTAAGTAGGAAGAAACTAATGACATTGCCAGAATTGCAAAAACAAGCGTTAAAATTACCAATTGATAAACGTTGGCAGTTAGTGCAAACTTTGCTCGAATCACTAAAGCAAGAAACTAACCCAGTGCAGAAGAAAGGAAATTTGTCTAGGTTACGAGGTATTGCTAAAAATGTTACCCTATCCGATGATGAAAGCATTACAGAAGATTATGTGTATTATCTCACTGAGAAATATAAATAATGAAAGCATTAATTGATACAAATATTGTTCTTGATTTTCTGCAAGAAAGACAGCCTTTTGTGGAAGATGCTGCGCTACTTTTCGAGAGGGTTGATACTGGTGAGGTTGAAGGGTTTATTGCAGCAACAACAATCACCAATATTTATTATATCGTTCGCAGAGCCGCAGGTTTGCAAGCTGCTCAAAATGCAATTACTCAAGTATTGACTGATTTACGCATTTGTGCGATTGACAGAAGTATTTTGGAACAAGCGCTTGCGTTAAATTTTCGAGATTTTGAGGATGCGGTACAGTTTGCTTCTGGAATAGCGAACGGGGTGGATATAATTGTAACTCGTGATGCATCTGGTTTTGTAAATGCAGAAATTCCAGTAATGTCACCCAAAGAATTCAACGAAACATTAGATAGTAAATAAACTTAGATACTTTCATAAAATACAAAAGAAGAATCCTTACCTGATGACAATACTAATTTAAT
This sequence comes from Scytonema hankhaensis NUACC26, assembly GCF_045865695.1. Lineage (NCBI taxonomy): Bacteria > Bacillati > Cyanobacteriota > Cyanophyceae > Nostocales > Scytonemataceae > Scytonema > Scytonema hankhaensis. Next base: position 3,659 of record NZ_BAACAP010000236.1, on the reverse strand, counting down.
TTACAAATTAGGGCTGTGGTTAAATTTACGGAGACCGTCACATGGGTTTTACTGACGTATACTGAGAGAGCTTTTTTACAAAATACCCGACTTTTCAAACACCCTCTAAATGTTTCTCTCCTGACTCTTGACTCCTGTCTCCTAACTTTGCTTATCTAAACAGTAGTAATTTACGCTAAAACTATGTATGAGGCTTTATAGTATTTTCACTGCCGTCTACCGTCGTTGGCTGGCGATTCTACTGGCTTTAACGACCGCGATTGCACTCATTAGCTGCAACTTAGTTAGCCTAAAAACTGCACCCGCCTCAGTATCCCAATTGGTTTTCAGTTCTCCAATCTTTCCCAAGACTTTTAACCCGGCTCTTGCCCAAGCGGAAGCCGATACTTTAAACTTCACCTCTGAGGGGCTAGTAGGAGAAAATAGTCAGGGGGGAGTTGAACCATATCTCGCCGAAGCTTGGGAAATTTCAGAAAATAGTCAAAGGATTATTTTTACTTTGAGAAAAGGTCTTCGATGGTCAGATGGAGTAGCTTTAACGGCAGATGATGTGTTGTTCACTTACAACGACGTTTACCTTAATGAAGCTATTCCTACAGATGCTAGAGATTTGCTAAAAATTGGTAAAAATCAAGCCTTACCTACTATACGAAAGCTTGACGAACTGCGAGTTGAGTTCTCCTTACCCGAACCATTTACCCCATTCCTTCGCACAACCAGGTTGCCAATACTACCAGAGCACGCTTTGAAGGAATCAGTTAATACAAAAGACGCTGAGGGCAAACCGAAATTTCTCTCAACTTGGGGTATAGATACTCCGCCAGAAAAAATTATTGTTAATGGTCCTTACAAGATAGAGGCTTTCACCGCGAGCGAACGGATAATTTTCCGAAAGAATCCTTATTATTGGCGAAAAGATGCCCAAGGCAATTCTCAGCCTTATATTAAGCGCGTGATTCGGCAAATTGTTGACAATACCGGTACTTCTTTGATACAGTTTCGCTCTGGCGGATTACATTATATAGATGTACCTTCTGAATATTTTTCTTTACTGAAGCGTGAAGAAAAGCGAGGTAAATTCACTATTTATAATGGTGGTTCGAGTGGATTTATGACTTTTGTTAGTTTTAACCTCAACAAAGGAATTAGGAACGGTAAACCAATTGTTGACCCAATCAAATCCCGCTGGTTCAATACACTCGAATTTAGACAAGCAATTGCGTATGCAATCGATCGTCAGCAAATGCTTAACAATATCTTTAGGGGATTGGGTAACTTACAAAATTCTTCGTTTCCTGTACAAAGCCCCGAATATCTTTCTCCTAAAGAAGGTTTAAAAGTATATGACTACAACCCTCAAAAAGCCAAAGAATTGCTTGTAAAAGCAGGTTTTAAATACACTAGTACAGGACAGTTATTAGATTCTGAAGGAAATTTGGTGCGTTTTACCTTAATGACGAATGCTGGCAACAAAATCCGCGAGCCAATGGCAGCACAGATTAAACGAAATTTGAGTCAAATTGGTATTCAAGTTGATTTGAATCCCCTGGCGAATAGCCTCTTTCTAGATAAAATCTTTAATTCTTGGGATTGGGAATTTCTTTTGTTTGGTAATAGTGCTACTATGGAACCGAATGATTTGGCTAATGTTTGGTTACCTGAAAGTAGTTGGCACTATTTTAACAGAAAACCTTCAAAAGGGCAGCCGTTGATAGTGGGGCACGAAGTAGCAGAATGGGAGCAGAAAATTGGCGATCTCTATATTCAAGGGGCGAGGGAATTGGACGCAGTAAAGCGTAAAGCTATCTATGCAGAAACTCAACGGATTGCTCAGGAATATCTGCCATTTATCTATATAGTTAACCCTTTCGCTATGGCAGCAGTGCGAAATCATATTCATAATATAAAATTTTCTGCTGTGGCAGGGGCATTCTGGAATGTTTACGAACTGAAACTCAAGTGAGTCGGCGCGATTGGAGAAGACGTCAGATATATATTTGTCAGTCAAGATAGTCAACCAAAAACTTAAGTGGTATCATTGTCAGAAGTTAAGTCAAGCAATGTATAGAATGCAAAATTTGTTAGCCAGAAATTTACCAGCTTGGATTCAACCAGTCTATATACTTCTCTTGCAAATTCTACACTGTCGCAGTGGATGAAAATGGTAATTGCCAAAGTCAATTCCATGCAACTTGTTATATTCAAGCTGGTTAAACGTATATCTATTTTTCATGAAAATTTATGACTCATTAACTAGCTGAAAAAAAAGAAATTTGTCCACAATAATTTTTGTTTATTTCCAGATATGCCAACTCAAGTTATTCAAGAAAAATCATTAACAAATACTTCTTCAGCTTTTACTCAATTTTGGCAAGATGTAAAAGTAGTCGCTGGACCTTACTGGTATCCTACAGAAGTAGGAGGAAGAGCATTTTCAGACGTGATTCGTGCATGGGGAATGCTCGTTTTCTTAATTATATTAATAATAGCACTGGTAAGTGCAACTGTTTTTAGTAGCTTTATGAATCGTTATTTACTCGATATTGTTATTGTCGAGAAAGATTTGACTAAGTTCTGGAAATTTTTGATTCTTTACGGCATTGCCCTGACCTTAGTAACGCTCTTGGTAGGATTGTCTAAAAATATTAGAAAATTAATTTCTCTTGATTGGTATCAATGGCTAAATCATCAGATTTTATCAAAATATTTAAAGGAGCAAGCTTATTATAAAATAAATTTCTCTACCGATATAGATAATCCCGATCAACGTTTATCTCAAGAAATTGAACCCATTGCCAGTAATGCTCTCAGTTTTTCAGCTACTTTTTTAGAAAAAGTGTTACAAATGATAGCATTTCTAATAATTCTTTGGTCAATTTCTCAACAAGTTGCAGTGATTTTAGTTTGTTATACTGTCATAGGCAATTTAATCGCTGTTTATTTAAATCAAGAATTGAATAAAATTAACCAAGAAGAACTTGATGCTAAAGGTGACTACACCTACTGCTTGACTCATGTTCGCAATCATGCTGAATCCATAGCCTTCTTTAGTGGAGAAAAGCAAGAATTAAATATTATTCAGCGTCGATTTCATCATTTGATAACAGTGAGTCGGCAGAAAATAAACTGGGAGAAAAATAAAGATATTTTTAATAGAGGATATCAAGCTGTTATTCAAATATTCCCTTTTATAGTATTTGGACCTGCAGATATTAGAGGTGAAATAGAATTTGGAGAAATTACTCTAGCCGCTACATCTTGTCATTTATTTGCTACTGCTTTAGGACAATTAATAGAGGAGTTTGGCACTTCTGGCAGCTTTTCCAGTTATGTTGAGCGTTTATCTGAGTTTTCAAATGCCGTAGAAGCAGTGATTAAACAACCCAAAAATGTGAGTACTATTAAAACAATAGAAGAGAATCATTTCGCTTTTGAGAATCTCACCTTACAAACACCCAACTATGAGCAGGTAATTGTCGAAAACTTGTCATTGTCAGTTCAGCCTGGAGAAGGTTTATTGATTGTGGGACCAAGTGGTCGAGGTAAAAGTTCTCTATTGAGAGCGCTCGCTGGGTTATGGAATGCAGGGACTGGTCGTCTGGTGCGACCTTCCCTAGAATCCGTATTATTTTTACCCCAACGTCCTTATATAATCTTAG